>CANQOB010000012.1 GCA_947625385.1 uncultured Clostridia bacterium | reverse complement strand
GACAACCCGGATGACCCGGGCGACACCCCCGACGCCGACCTCGACACCCGCGAATTCTGGGCGACAGGTTCGGGCGCGGGCGACTTGCAGAACGCAAGCTGGACGGAACTCAAATCCGATTTCAAACTCAAAAAAGAACCGCACAAAGACGCCGAGGGCTTTACGCTCTACACCATTCAATTCAAGATCTACGCCGGCGGCGATAAGTTCAAGATTCGCCAGGATGAGCGCGATGAAAACAATGCCCTCGTCTGGACGGACGGCACCTATTTCGGACTCAGCGAAATCAGGGACAATAACGGCACGTTCGTGGATATGGGAAACCAAGATGTCGGCGTCGCAAAGGGCAAAGACGGTATCTACAAATTCACCGTACATACCAAGCCCGCACCCGCGCCTTGGAAGGACAATTATGTGAGCTGGGAACTCGTAGAACCCGTGGCGGCTCCTACGACAACGGAGGACATGTACATCGTCGGGACGATCAAATCCCGTCCTCAATCGCAGTGGCCCGACTATACAAACGTCAAAAATAATTGCATACATATGACCTTCGACGGCGTAGATACATGGTCTGCCGAGGTGGAGCTTACTCCCGGAGATTCGTTCAAAGTATATAACGTTCTCAACGGGCAGTACTTCCCGTCCGTCGCCAATCTCGGCTGCCCGAGCGACGGCGCGTGGCTGTATCGCATCGAATGGAAAGTGGGGCAGGACAACGTCGAGAGAATCCACGTCCACAAGTACACTACATGGACGTATGATGCGGAAGAGCATTGGAAGAAGTGCCCGAAGGATGACACGATCGACCAGACGACCCGCGCAGCGCACGACTTCTCCAAGGGTGACACATGCGAATGCGGGTTCCAACAAGCGTCCGATGCCGACTGGAAAATCAATGATGACGGCTCTCTTCAAGAGTACACGGGTGATTATGTCAACATGAAGATTCCCGCCAATCTCACGAAATTCCCGAAGCTCGGAGAACTCTTCGGATTAAATCCGAGCAATACGGGAAGCAAGAACGATGTCGATGTAGCGAATTACAATAAAGTAAAATCGATTACAATCGACCCCGCCAATACTTCCTTCAAGATCGTAAACAACGCGATCGTCTCCTATGACGGGACAATCCTGTATCTCTACTTCCCGTACAATACGCAAACCTCTGTGACCTTTGAGGATGTAACCGAAGTTTACAATGCTTCGTTCATCTATAATACCAAGATTCAATCTTTGAATTTCCCCAAGGTGACAAAGATCGACTCGAACGTATTCAAGGGAGCGACTGCGCTCAAATCTATTTCCGCTCCCAAGGCAGAATACCTTGGAGGCAACTGTTTCGACAATACAGCGATCACGTCCGTTGAATTCGAAAGTCTTACAAAGATCAGCGGATATGGATTTGCTTCGTGCCCTCAACTGACGAGCATCGTTTTGGGAGACAAGTTCGCAGAGGCTTCTTTGGTTGCGATCTGCAACAACTGTCCTCAGCTCAAAACGGTCACCGTGAAAGCGACGACGCCGCCCAAAGTCGATTCAACTGTCTTTTCGGGGTGCCCCGCGCTGGAACACATCTATGTGCCCGAAGGCAGTGTAGACGCCTATAAAGCGGCGAAAGGTTGGACAAAGACCGCAGACAAGATCTCCGCAATGCCCGCAGCCTCTTCCGCTCCCGCCGAAGTGGCAATGCTGCCCGACCGTAAAGACTAAAAATTCACCTATACATTCCCTTCTTCATTGAATTCGGTTTCCGCAGAGGAAACTCTGCGGAAACCCCCGCAAGGGGAGGGGAGAACAATAACACTGCGAAATATCGCAAAACCCCGCGCGGCGCAAAGGAACTTTGCGCCGCGCGCTCTTTTTTGCGTGGGCGGCAGGGAACCGCCGCATTCCCCGAGGCTTTCTTTTTATGAAAGAATGAAAAAATTTTTCGGACTTCTCTTTACGCGCGCGGGCGGAACTGTAAGTTCCGCCCGCAGTTCGGATTTCGTCTGAAAAATATCGATTTTTTTGAAAAAACAGGGAAGTTTTTCGAATTTTACAAAAAATATTTTCTGCGTTTCTGTTGCTTTTTCGAATCCGCTATGCTAAAATAATGGAAAAAATAAATGAAAATAAGGCGCATAAAATGATAGAGATAGCCATTGTGGAGGATAGCCAACCCGCCCAGGAGTTGATACTCACCTATATCGAGCGTTTCCGTGCGCAGATTCCGCCGAATAAGACGGGGCACGAGCTCTCGGGGACGGTTTTCGACCATGGCGGACAGTTCTTGTCCGCCTGCCGCGCAAACTGCTTCGACATCCTTTTGCTCGACATCAACCTTCCCGACATCGACGGTCTGCGCATCGCGGAGGAGATCCGGAAATCGGACAAAAACATCATCATCGTGTTCATCACCGACATGGCGCAGTACGCCGTTTTAGGCTACAAAGTGGATGCGCTCGACTACATCGTCAAGCCCGTCACCTATCCCAACTTCAAGCTCGTCATGGAGCGGGCGCTCGCGCGGCTGGAACGCCGCACGCTGGGCAGCGTGACGGTGAGAACGGAGACCGGGCTCTTGCGTCTGCCCGTCGAGGAGATCGTCTACGTCGAAGTCATCAACCATAAGCTCATCTACCATACGTCCAAGGGGGAAGTGGATGCGTACGGACAGATGCGCGATCTCGAGCCCGCGCTCAAAGGGCTCGGGTTCATCCGTATCAGCAGATATTTTCTCGTCAATCTGCGCTTTTTGAAGCAGATCAAGGACTGCACGCTCGACCTCGGTTCGGCGCAGTTGCAGATCAGCGTGCGCAAGCGCAAGGAAGTACTCATGCGCGTCGCGGAGTTCTTCGGCGAATAAGGAGGGCGAAATGTTTTTCGACGTTGCACAACCCATGTTCTGGTACCGTCCCATCTTCATGGCGGAACTGTTCGCCGCGGAGATGTTTTTCGCGGGGAGGCTGCGCCCGCGGCGGCACTTTGCGCTGCGAATCGTTCTTTCTTTGGCTCTGGGGGTGGGCTTGACTTTCTTCATCCCCAACGTCGAGAGCGTATCGCAGACCGCGTGGTACAGCTTCATCAACTTTCTCGGCATGTTCCTTCTGAGCCTCGCCGCGCTGTGTTTTTCCTACAAAAGCTCCTTCAAAGAGATTCTCATCTGCGCCGTTGCGGGGTATACCGTCCAGCACATCGCGCAGGAGGCTTACGAGGGCGTCAACGTGCTGCTCGGGCTCAACGGGCGGCTCGCGTCCGACTTCTACGGCGACACCGAGATCAAGCTCAACGGCAGGACGACCTTCTCCATGGTCATCTACATCTCCGTGATCGTCATCGTCTACGCCGTTCTGCACGCCATTTTCGTCCTCAAATCGCAGGAAGAGACCTTCTACCCCATGAAGGGCATCTGGCTGGTCGGCATTTGCTTTGCCGTTTTGCTCTTCAACATCGTCATCAGCTCGGTCATCACTTACTCCGTGCCGGAGGATTCGAGCGAGATCGCAGTCATCGTCGTTCACCTGTACAACGTCATCTGCTGCCTGCTCACGCTCATTCTCATGTTCGAGCTCCCGCGGCGGCTACGGGCGCAGAGCGAGCTCGAACTCTCCGAGCGTATCCACAGCCGCGAAAAGCAGCAGTATTTCTTCGCGAAGGAGAACATCGACATCATCAACATCAAGTGCCACGACTTGAAACACCAGATCCGGGAGGGGAAGCTCCCGCCGACGGAGTATGTGCAGGAACTCGAAACGGCGATCGAGATGTATGACGCCAACGTCAAGACGGGCAACGAGGCGCTCGACGTCATCCTCACCGAGAAGAGCATCTACTGCAAGAAGCACAATATACGGCTCTCCTGCATCGCGGACGGGACGCTGCTCACTTTCATGAGCAGCGCGGACATCTATTCCCTGTTCGGCAATCTCCTCGGCAACGCCATCGAGGCGGCGGAAAAGCTCGACGGCGAAGAGCGCGTCATCGGTCTGCAAGTGCGGGCGCACAATGCTCTCGTCGTCGTTTCCGTGAGGAACCTCTTCAGGGGCGATATCGAATTCCGCGACGGTTTGCCCCTCACTTCCAAACCCGACAAGGCGTATCACGGCTACGGCATGCGGTCGATCCGCTACATCGTGGAGCAGTACGGCGGAGAGATGAATCTCAAAACCGAGGAGCACATCTTTACGGTGAATATCGCATTCCCGACCTGAAAACACGACGCTTACGCTCTCAAAGTTCACGCTTACGCCGAAGGTCTTGCAAAGTCCTCGGCGTTTTTTTATACTGAGAGCATGCGGAAGTATCCTCGGCGGGGAATACCTGCGGAAAAACCGCAAAAAATAATCTTAAAGGAGAAAAAGTTATGAAAAAGACAATTTTTGGGATCTTGCTCGCGCTTGTCATGAGCTTATCCTGCGTTCTGTGCGCCTGCGCTCCCGCAGACGACAAGAAACCGGACGAATCCGATGACCCTACTCCGCCGCCCGTGACCGCGGCGACGATCACCGGTTTCGATTCCTTTGTCGCGAAACCGAAAACAAACTATTTGCCCGGCGAGAAATTCGATATCAAAGGGCTCATCGTGAAAGTGAACATGTCCGATAACACGACAAAGACGCTTTTTGATACCGAATTCAAGAATTGGACGCACAAGGACGAGGCGCTCACCGAGGATGTCGAAAATATCGTTATCGATATTCCCAATACCGACCCTGTGATCACCTGCACGCTTCCGATCACGGTGGAAATTCCCGCGGATACCAAGATTCAGGTGGATACTTCCGCGCTCTCCGACTACTATGTCATGAACGAAGCGTTCGATCTTGCGAGCGCGCTCACGATTCGCTACACCAGCGGCGGCGTGGTGACGACTCTCAACTCCGTGGATGACGTCACCTACACCTATGGGGACGAAAACACCGAGATCGCAGACCCCACGAACGTGACGATCGCGGCGGCGGGGACTTACACGGTGACCGTCCACTATACTCTCTATACGCAAACCTATACCGACCATTTCGATATCGAGGTCAAAGACCCGAGCGAACTCATCGTTCCCGCGTATATCGAGGCAGAGGACTGCGCCTACATCTATGACGCACCTCAGGGCACGACAGCGGCTGTATACGATACCGAACATGAGGCGAAGGCGAAAAAGTATGAGGGTCAAGAGGGAAACATGGTCGGCGGCACAAACGTTCAGCCTTCCACGTTTGTATCTACCTATCCCAACGGTTCTCTTTCCCAAACTATCAAGCTCAACACGGGCGCGAGCGGCAGAGGCTCGTTGGCTTATTTGGATTATGTGAGTCTCGATGGCTCGAAGGGCAAGATATACGATTACACCAAGTGGATCTTCTTCAAATTTACCGTAACCGTGCCGCAGGCGGGCACCTATGTGCTGCGTTCCCGTGCGACGGGTATCACTAATGCCGAAAAAGACCTTGATGGCAAATTCCTCATCAACATCAACGGCAAACAGAAGAGCAGCGTGCCCGAGGGCGAGGACGGCTTCGAGTACGTTCCCGCAGTGGGCACGGGCAAAGTCCAGCCCGGTAACCAGGTCGCGGAATATACGGAAGTCGAGCACTACGAGAGCAACTTCGGCACTTACGGGAGTCCCTGGACGGACACCTTCTGGTGGACGACTTTTGAAATCTGCAAGGTCGAGCTGCAAGAGGGCGAGAACACCATCCGTCTCCGCATGACGAACGGCGGCGTGAGCGCCAATGTCGACTCCTTCGAAATCGTGACCGAGGAAGCCGCACAGCAGACCGGCACCGTTTCCCTCTTCCACATCCGCAACGCCTCGGGCGCGCGGGCAAAGCTCGACAACGATAAGAATGTGCTCTATCTCGAAAAGGGCAAGAAGCTCGAAAACATCGCGGGATATCCCTCTTGCCCCGCCGATACGCCCGACGGATATCCCTTGAAGTACACCCTCATCTATATGGTGCTTGCCGACGGTACGAATGTCCCCGTCTGCACCAAGTGGCTCTCCGAGATCGATTACGACCATGTCGGCGAGCAGACCGTCACCGTCACGATCACCAAGAAGGACGGTAGCGAGGTCGGTACGGCGCAGTTCAAACTCGTCATCACCGAAGCCGCGGACGATTGACGGAAGGTGAGGTAGCAAAGTGGAAGAAAAGAAAAATCTCAAAAAGATCGCCATGCGGATCGCCGCCGTTTCCGTAACGGCGGTGGTCCTGACGGGACTCATCGTAGGGGACTACTATATCTACAAGTATGAAGGCGAGGTGACGAACTTCCTTTCACCCCCCACGAACGTCTACGATACGACCCAAATGGAGGAGATCAACGCGGCTTCGCAGGACGTCTCGGAAGAGATCGGCGAAGAGGGAATCGTGCTCCTCAAAAACGAGAACAACGCGCTTCCGCTCAATCAGAAGAAGGAAATGGAGCAGCGCGTCAACCTCCTCGGCGTCGGTTCGACCGATCTCGACTTGAACGGGTTCGCGAGCTGGGGCGCAGGGAGCGGCTCGATCACCGTCTATAAAGAGAACGTCGTCTATCCCAAGCAAGCGCTCACCGAAGCGGGCTTCACCGTAAACGAGAGTCTGCACGGCTACTTTACCGAGAAGGGCGAAAACCCCGCAGTAGATTGGTGGAGTTCCTCCTCGGCGCAGAGCAAATACTTGAACTATGCCAAGGCGTGGTCGGACGTTGCCGTCATCTTCATCACCCGCTACACGGGTGAGAACATCAACGATGCTGCGCACGCAGCCGACGGTCTTTACGCGAGCTATCAGTGGCCGTGGCTCTACGAGTGGAGGGACGATGAGCGAGACGGCAGGAATTTCTTGCAGATCTCCGAACGCGAAGAGGCAATGATCGACTGGTGCGCGGAGAACTTCCAAAAGACGGTCGTCGTCCTCAACTCGGGCAACACCATGGAACCCGGTATCCTCGCGAACGACAAAGTGGACGCCGTGCTCTATTGCCCCTACACCGGGCAGTACGCTGCAAGGGCGATCGGGACGATTCTCTCGGGCAAAACCAATCCCTCGGGACACATGACGGATACAATGGTATTCGATACGCAAGCCGACCCCACCCGCGCAAACGCCTTTGTGAACACTTCAAAGGGCAAACAGATCACCTACCAGGAAGATATCTACGTCGGCTATAAGTGGTACGAGACCGCAGACGCGGAGGGCTACTTCACCAAGACGGGGACAAGCTACGACCGGGTCGTATGGCGCCCCTTCGGCTACGGGCAGACGTATACCACCTTCGATTGGGAGGTGGAGCAAATCACGAAGAAAGTGGGGAATGCCGAGGAAACTATCCTTCTCGCGGGCAGCACGCTCGACGAGAAAGATACGGAGGTGACGGTGCGCGTCAAAGTCACCAATACGGGCACTGTCGCGGGCAAAGAGGTCGTACAGCTGTACGTCAATCCTCCCTACATCAAGGGCGGCATCGAAAAGCCCTACGTTGCCCTTGCGGCGTTCGGCAAGACGGACACGCTCTATCCCGCGTCGCAGGCGGATGACGACCATCCCAACTCGCAGACCCTCACGCTCACCTTTGATTTGTACGGCGTTTCCTCTTACGACTGCTATGACAAGAACGCGAACGGCAAGGCGGTTTGGGAGCTCGACGGAGGAACGTATCACATCCTTCTGCGCCACGATGCGCATACCACTGCGGACTGCGAGAGCGCCGATTTCACCTTTGACCTTCCTTCGGGCGGCTTCCAGTGGACGACGGATCCCTATTCGGGCGGCACGATCGAAAACCGCTTCACGGGTTCGACCGCCGAGGCGGAAACCCCTATCGACGGCAGCCGGGAGGGCAATACGCCTATTACCTACCTTTCCCGCGCCGACTTCGAGGGAACCTTCCCCACGGGTGCGACGCCGCGAAACGTCGGTTATGACCTCACGGTCAACGGTGCGGATTATATCGACGACTCCGTATATTTCCCCGAAGCCGAGATGCCGACCTTCGACAGCACGGCGACCGACCACATGCTCTATACCTTGGAGGACGGCAGCAGACCGAGCTTGGATGACCTCAAACGGACTTCTGGCAAAAAGCTCGTGGCGAACGAAGAGCTCATGATGAAGATCGGTGCAGATTACGATGCGCCCGAATGGGATGAGATTCTCGACCAGATGAGCAAGTACGACATGAAAGACCTCATCTGCCGCAACGGAAGTTATTGCCCCGAGGTCGCGTCGATCGCCAAGATGCAGTGGCTCGGCGGTGACGGTCCGCAGGGAATCAACAGCTTCTCCGTGACGTCCGCAAAGGACGACTGGTGCACGGGCTTCCCCGCGTCGGTGATGTGCGCGCAGACGTGGAACACGGATCTCAACCGTCAGAAGGGCGTTGCACTGGGCACGGAGTACGTGGCACAGGGAAAGCAATACGGATATTCCTGCGCAATCGACTTGCACCGCCACAGCTACAACGGCAGAAATTTCGAGCAGCTCTCGGAGGATCCGTATCTCTCGGGCATGATCGGCGCCAAGGTCGCCTACGGCATGCTTTCGCAGGGGGTGTCCTGCGTCGTCAAGCACTTCGCGCTCTCCCAGCCCGGACTCAATGCAAGAGATTACAACACATGGCTGACCGAACAGAACTTGCGCGAAAACTACGTCAAACCCTTTGAGATCTGCGTGAAGGAGTCCCAAATCAATTTCATGATGACCTCCTTCGCCAACGTCGGCGGCGTGCGCTGCGCGTACTCCAACGCGCTCAACACGCAACTTCTGCGCGATGAGTGGGGTTTCCACGGTTCCCTTCTGACCGATGCTATGGTCGCAAGCCCGTCGAGAACGTCCGCAAGCCTCATCCGCGCCGGGAACGACATTCGGTTCGGGTACGATGCCATCAACCGCAACGATCTCAGCGATGACAACGTCGTGGATATGTATCTTGCACGCAAATCGACGAAGAATATCCTCTTCGCGATCTGCAACAGCTACTACCGTGCCAAGACGTACAATCCGAACTACACGATCACCGACTTGAAGATCATTCCGGGGACGAATTGGTGGCTCCCCACCATGATCGTCTTGGAAGTCCTTGCGCTCGCAGCCTGCGGCTACTTCCTGTTCATTGCGTTCCGCCGCAAGAAGAAGAAATAGTTCATACTTCCTCCCAAATAAAAAGTAAGTCTCCGCGGATTTTTCCGCGGGGACTTACTTTTGCGCCGAAAACTTTCCAAAAATCTCTTGACATCCTTCCGAAAAGGTGATACATTGATAAAAACCGCAACAGAGGTCGAAAAATGGCGAAACACGGCGAAAAAACTGAGCTTCCCCGCGTCAATTTCCGCCCGCTCGTATTCTGTGCCCTGGGACTTCTTTTCGGCGTCTTTCTCTATTTCCGCGTGCGTCTCGGGGGACTGAAACCCTCGGATTTTCTTTTTTTGACGGCTTTTCTCGCCTGCGCCGTCTTTCCGCTCTCATGGAAGCGCATTGCCGCCATTTTGCTTGCTCTCGTCCTGTTCGGCGGCGCCGGCGCGCTCGCCGCGCACGTCTACACCCGCCATTATCTCTCGGGTCCCGCAAGAGGGGAGTACGCCGTGATAGGAACCGTTGAGAGCTTTTCCATCGAAAACGGCAGCGTCTATGCGACCCTCGGCGACCTGTATTTCGATGGTGTGCCCGTCGGCGGAAAGCTTACGGTCATGATCGCGGGTGAAAACGCGCGGGCGGGGGACGTCGTTGCGTTTGAGAACAGTTTGAGCAGAAACGGGCTGCCCGATTTCGGGAACAGGTCGCAGGAATATCTGTTTTACAACGATATCCGTTACGAGTGTTCCTCTGTGGGGTACGAGAAGATCGCCGAGAGCGGGAACGCCCTGTTGCGGCTCAAAACCGCGCTTTTCGACTGTCTCGACGAAAACATGGGCGGCACCGAGGCGGAGGTCGCGTTTGCGCTGCTCACGGGCAGTTCCCGAAACATGGACGAGGGGCTGACGGATGAGGTGCGCACCGGCGGAATCGCGCATATCTTCGCCGTGTCGGGATTGCATATCGGGATTCTGTTCGGCGCCGCCATGCTTGTGTTCCGTCCCCTCAAAAAGTATGCCGTTTTGCCGTCCGTTGCGCTCGCGGCGGTCTATTGCGCATTCTGCGGGTTTACGATCTCCTCCGTGCGCGCCGTCGTCATGTGCGCCGTGATGGGGCTGTACCGCGCCTTCGGCAGAAAATACGACTTTTTACAATCCATCTCTCTTGCGGCGATCGTCGTGCTCTTGCTGTTTCCCGCGGATTTTCTCTCCGCGGGCTTCCGCCTTTCGTTCGGCGCCTGCGTGGGTCTCGCGCTCTTTTCGGGGAGCCTTTCGCGGCTCTTCGGAAGAATCCCGAAATTCCCCGCCTTTTTGGCAAAGTATCTCTCGGCGAATCTCTCCGTCCAGCTCTTCACGCTGCCCATTCTGCTCGACACGTTCGGGTACTTTTCCCTGTGGGGATTTTTGCTCAACCTCGTGTTCATCCCGCTGCTGCCCGTATTCTTTCTCGTCGTGCTCCTGTTTTCTCTCTTTGCGCTCTGTATCCCGCCCGCCGCGGTGTTCTTCCTCGCGCTGCCGAAGGGGCTGCTGTCCCTCTTTTTGCTCATTCTCTCGGCGGCGGAGTTTACGGCGGTCGTCACGGGCTTTTCTCTCGGCGCGGGGAGCGCGGTTTGGCTGACGGGAAGCGTTCTCCTGTCCGAAAAGATTCGGCTGCGGGCGGCTCCTCGGAGCATTCTCGCGGCGCTTCTCGCCGTCCTGTTCACCTTGGCGGCGGTCGCGGAAAACGTCGTCTTTACCGGCGGGAAAGTGGTCGTATTTACGGGGCATTCGGGCTGCGCCGCGCTGGTGCAGACGCCCTCGGCGCACGTGCTCGTCATCGACGACGGCATCTCCCTCGAAGATTGCCGCGAATTTCTCTCCAAGCGGTATGCGGGCAAGCTCGATGCGGTGTTCGTCACGGGGGAGAACGAGCTCTTAGGCATCAACCGCGCAGCCTTTTTAGACGCGGAGACCGTCTATGCAAAAGACGAGATCGCCACGGGGCTCCGGGATGTGAACATCGAGTTCGGCGAGAGTGCCGAAGTAGGCGGTCTGACGTTCACGTTTGTCTCCCGCCAAAAACTCTTCGTCGGCGGGGAGGACGTTCTCATCGAAGTGGATTTTTCGGGAGGCACGGCGCTCGGCGCCGATTTCTTCGTACATTCGGGGT
The DNA here is from genome assembly GCA_947625385.1 of uncultured Clostridia bacterium. Lineage (GTDB taxonomy): Bacteria > Bacillota > Clostridia > Christensenellales > Borkfalkiaceae > Gallimonas. The sequence continues at coordinate 33,012 of CANQOB010000012.1, read as the reverse complement.
GCGGGGGCTTGATATTTTTCTTTGAAAATGGTATAATCAAGGTGTTATGAAATTCGTACAGTTCGCAAAAAGTCTGAAAGAGGAGGGGCTGAGACCCTTCTATCTCGTCGAGGGGGAGGACGCCTATTTTCGCGAACGGACCGTTGCCGCGCTTCGCGCGGCATGCGAGATCTCCAATCCCGCCCTCAACGATATGCGCTACGAGGGGGAATCTCTCAAAGGGGACGCGCTCGTCTCCTTTGTGTCGGAGCTGCGCACCCTTCCCTTTTTCGATTCCAAGCGCTTCGTGCGGGTGTATGAGTTTTATCCCACCGAGCGGGAATGGGAGAGCTGTCTGAAAGAATATGTCGCCTCTCCCTGTCCCTCGACCGTGCTTGCCATCGTCAACTGCAGCGCAGGGAAGAGAGCCGACCTCAAACGGAAGGGCGGCGTCTTTGTCGACTGCGGCAAGGAGACGGAGGACGTGCTCTCGCGCTGGCTGTTCGGACTTGTGCGGCGCATGGGCTTGGAAATCGACGCCGAGAGCGCAACGCTCATGGTGCGCTACTGCAACTTCGACGCCGCCCGCCTGAAACTCGAAACGGAAAAATTGAGCCTTCTCCTCGGACATGGTGGGCGCATTTCCCGTCAGACGGTGGAGGAATACGTCGCAAAGGACGTCGAATACAAGATCTATGAACTGACGCAGGCGGCGTCGCGGAAGAATGCGCAGGCATTCTTCGAGATCTTGGGCGATCTTCTCGAAAAGGGGTACGACGAGAACGCCGTGCTCGCCTCGCTTGCGTCGCATTTCAGGGCGCTCTCCGAGACGGGAGGGATGAAGGGCACGGATGCGGAGGTCGCCGCCGTGCTCGGGGTCAAACCCTATGCCGTCAAAAAGAACCGCGAAGCGCTCTCCCGTTTGGGGGCGGAACGCGTACAAACGTACTATCTCGACCTCTATGCGCTGCTCGCGGATACGCGGAGCGGGCTCTACAAGGCTTCGGGCGCGCTCTCTGCCGCCATTGCGAAAATATTTTTCTCTTAGAGAAAAAACGCGGGAAAAGGCTTTGCAATTTTTTCGGGAAACCGCTATAATACAATAGTGAGACTACATGCGCCGACGCGCGGAGGAGGACCATGTACCAGCCAAACGACATTTGGGAAGCCGTCAAAGGGCTTTTCACCTCTCCTTTCGAATGGACGATCGTATTCGAGACGCTGTTTTTCTGCGTCGTCGTCTATCTCGTCTTAAAGACGCTCTGGGAGAACAACGCACAGCGCTTTTTGCCCGTCTATCTCCTGCTTCTCGGCGTGATTGGCGTGCTTTTGCTCTTTTCCAAGCACTTCGGCGTGACGGAATTCTACGTCACCTTCCTCATCATGTCCTTTTTCTTCCTCTTCCTGTTCAATACGGAATTGAAGCGGGGGATCTGGAATCTCGGCAAACGCACGCCCAAGACGGCTTCCTCGATCGCCACGGCGCATTCGACGGAGGTCGCGGTGCGCGCCGACGAATACATCACGAGCATCATCAAGGCGGTGCAGAATTTGTCGAAAAACGACGTGGGCGCGCTCATCGTGCTCTCCCACGGCAATCTGCCCAAGGACATCATCGACAGCGGCGTGACGCTCAACGCGAAGATCTCCAGCCAGCTCATCGAGGGCATCTTTATCCCCAAGGCGCCGCTGCATGACGGCGCGATGATCATCTATGGGGACACCATCCAGGCGGCGGGGTGCTTCTTGCCTCTTCCCCAAAAAGATCTGCCCAAGGAATACGGCACCCGCCACCGCGCGGGAATCGGCGTGACCGAGATCGCGGACGTCGCTGCGATCATCGTCTCCGAGGAGACGGGCATCGTCTCCGTCGTCAAACACGGGGAGATCTCCCGCTATGTGGATTCGGAGGCGCTCAAACGCTTCCTGAAAGAATATTATTGGAAAGAATTCAACGCGGAGGGCAAGAAATGAAATTTGCGGAATTTTTGAAAAAACTGTTTACGAAAAACGTGCCGTTCAAACTTCTCGCGCTCGTCATCGGGTTTGCCTTTGCCGTCGCCGTGCATGCGGCGTTCTTGTTGTCCGCATGATGAGGGGCTGTATCCGCATTCCGCGCTTTTTAGTGCCGCAGGCAGAGGCGGAAGCATGGCCCGCGCGCCCCGTCGGCGGGCAAGCGGGGACCGTAGCCGACTTTTTTCTCCCCGAACAGCTCGAAGAGAAGGAGAGGCAGCAGGCGATCGAGCGCATCCGCACGAACATGTACGCTGCATTGCAGCAGGACGTCACGGACAAACTCGCCCGCGGGCTCATCCTGACGGAGCGCATTACGGAGACGGGGTACAGAAAAGGCATCGTCGCCGCCTTCGACCTCGAAGCGTTCTCTCTCGGGAAGGAATCCGCCCCCGTGCGCATCGCCTCGCTGTGGGATGCCGAGCGCGCCAAGGAACTCGCGGCGTTGCGCGGACGCGCTCCCATGGAATTTCCCTCCGCCGTAGTCCTGTACCGCGACAAAAAAGGCAAAGCGATCTCGGAGGCGGGGGACAAGTTGGAACCGCTCTATGATTTCACCGTTCCCGGGGGGAAGATCCGCGGGAAATTCATTCCCGATTACATCGCACAGGGCGTCGCGGCGGAGATGTATTCGCGCGGCGAGCCCTGTTTTATCGTGGCGGACGGGCTCGAAGAGGCAGCCGCGGCGAAGGCGCATTGGGAAGCCCTCAAACAACGGCTCGGGCGGGAGGAACAACGCAACCATCCCGCGCGTTTTTTTGCCGCCGAATTCCTCAACGCCTGCGACGGTGCGGTGCGGCTTGCGCCCATCCACCGCATCGCGGACGGGATAGACCCGTCGCTGATCGCCGACAGCTTCACGAAGAATCTGTGTGTCAAGAGGGAGGGAAACGTCTTTACGCTCGCGTCCGCCACGCCTGAGAATGTGGCGCGGGCGGACGGCATTCTCGCCCGTCTTGCGGCGCTCTGCGGGGGCGGGATCTCCTACGAAGAGGATGGGGAGCGCGCCGCGGCGTATGCGGCGGAAAAGGACCGCGCCGCGATTCTCCTTCCCGCACCCGATGCGGAGGAGCTGTTCGCCGCAAAGGGAGATCTGCCCATGCCCTTCTTCACGGTGGGCGGCGGAAATGCGCGGAGATTTTGCCTCGAAGGCAGAGAGATCGGGTATGATTAAAGTCTGTAAGTTCGGCGGGACTTCGATGGCGGACGGCATCAACATGTTGCGCGCGAAACGCATCATCGAGAGCGAACCCGCGAGAAGATACGTCGTGGTCTCCGCGCCCGGCAAGCGCTACGGCGGGGACGACAAGGTGACGGATCTGCTGTACGCCGCCCATGCGGAGCTCGTCCGCACAGGGCATGTCGGGGAGAGCTACCGCAAAGTTTGTTCTCGCTTTCTCTCCATTGTGCACGAGCTCGGTCTGGATTTCGGCATTTCGGCTCTGCTCGAAGAGACGAAGGCGCGCATCGAAGAGGAGCGGAGCGAGGCGTTCACCGCCTCCCGCGGGGAGTATCTCGCGGGCAAAGTCATGGCGGCGCTGCTCGGGATGCCCTTCGTGGACGCGGCGGACTGCGTGAAGTTTTCGGGCGGCAGCCTCGATGCGGAAAAGAGCTATCCGCTCGTCAAGGCGTGCGCGGGGGAACGCGCCGTCGTCGCGGGCTTTTACGGCTCGGACGAATCGGGCAAGGTCTGCACCTTCTCGCGCGGCGGCAGTGACATTTCGGGCGCCGTCGTCGCGCGTGCCGTCGGCGCCGATCTCTATGAGAACTGGACGGACGTGAGCGGATTCCTCGCCTGCGACCCCAAGGTCGTCCCCTCGCCCGTGGGCATCGAGACGCTCTCCTATAAGGAACTGCGCGAGCTCTCCTACATGGGCGCGAACGTCCTGCACAGCGAGTCCATCTTCCCCGTGCGGGAGGCGGATATCCCCATCGTCATCCGCAATACGTTCCGTCCCGAGGACAAGGGCACGACCATTCTGCCCACCGCGAGATATGCCTATACGGGCAGAACGGTCACGGGAATCGCGGGGAAGAAGAACTTTACCGTCATCTATCTCGAAAAGCCGCTCATGAACTCCGAGATCGGGTTCACATACCGTGTGCTCGGCGTCTTTTTGCGCCACAATATCAATTTCGAGCACCTTCCCTCCGGAATCGACACGATGTCTTTCATCCTCGACAGCGAGCAGCTCAAGGGGGGCGTATTGGAGACGCTCTGCGAGGAGATTCGCCTTGCCGTCCGTCCCAACCGCATCGCCGCGTTCGGCGACGTCGCCCTGATTGCCGTGGTGGGGCACGGGATGAGCAGGAACGTCGGAACTTCCGCGCGGCTCTTCCGCGCCATCGCCCGCGCGGGCGTCAACGTGCGCATGATCGACCAGGGCTCTTCCGAGCTCAACATCATTGTGGGAGTGGACAACGAGAACTACGAGCGCACCGTCCGCGCCGTCTATGACGAATTTTTCGGAGAAAAGCCATGAAAAAAATCAACATCTTCTACATTGTCACGATCTGCCTCTGCCTCGCGCTGGACCTTGCCGTCCTCGTGCTCTCCTTTTTGCTCCCCAAATTTTTCGACATGCCCGAGAATGTGCAGTCGGGAATCGCCGTCGTGATCTCGACGGAGGAGAGAGAGGAGGGACTGTTCGTCAAGGCGATGACCGTCCCCCAAGAGGGAGAGGGGGAGGAAATCACCTTCACGATCGCCCGCAAGGCGATCCGGGAGGGGGCGGACATCGGCGCCGTCAAGGAGGGCGTGAAGATCGAATACGGGCTGGACGGGAAGGACTTGTCCCGCGCCGTCGCGCTCACGCTCTCGGAGAACAAACAGAAGATCGCGGATATCGATACATACAACCAGGAGGCGAAGGACAAGATCTTCCTTTCGCGCACCATCGGGTTTGTGCTCGTCGTGGTGCTCTTTTTGGTCGCGGGCTTCTGCCTGCTCAAACTGTGCGGATTTTTCAAACGCAAAAAATGGTAAACGGATAAGGAGAGGATATGGATATCGTAAAGGCGCTTGCCGCCGAACTCGGAAAACAGGAAGAACATGTGAGAAACGTCGTCGCGCTGCTCGACGACGGGAACACCGTGCCGTTCATCGCGCGCTACCGCAAGGAGATGCACGGCGCAATGGACGATCAGGCGATCCGCACGCTGGCGGACAGGCTGGCGTATCTGCGCAATCTCGAAGCGCGCAAGGCGGAAGTCGCCCGCAGCATCGAGGGACAGGGAAAACTCACCCCCGAGCTGGCGGACGCCATCGAAAAAGCCGCGACGCTCGCCGAAGTCGAGGACTTGTACCGTCCCTACAAGCAGAAGAGAAGAACGCGCGCGACCGTCGCCAAGGAGAAGGGGCTCGAACCCCTTGCCGAGACGCTGTTTGCGCAAAACGCCGATTGCCCCGTCCCCGAAGAGGAGGCGAAAAAATACGTCGACCCCGAAAAGAAGGTGAACACGCCCGAGGAGGCGCTCGCGGGGGCGGCGGACATCGTTGCGGAGTGGATCTCCGACAATGCGGAGATCCGCAAGGCGCTCCGCAATTTCCTCATCAAGTATGCGAGCATCGTCTCCGTCGCTGCGAAAAAGCAGCCCGAGGACACCGTCTACCGCAATTATTACAACTTTTCCTCCCCCGTCTGCAAGGTGCAGGGACATCAGGTGCTCGCCTTCAACCGCGGAGAGCGGGAGGAAATGCTCAAAGTGAGCGTGGAGATCGACCGGGGGGTCGCGCTCGGGCTTGTGACGCGCCGCTCGGTCAAGAGCCCCGCCTGCGCCTCCTCCGCCTTTGTCGCGGCGGCGGCGGAGGACGCCTACGACCGTCTCATCTTTCCCTCTGTCGAGCGCGAGATCCGCTCCATGCTGACGGATGCGGCGAACGAGGGCGCGATCGGGCAGTTCGCGCTCAACCTCAAGCCGCTCCTCATGCAGCCCCCCGTCAAGGGATTCGTCACGATGGGGCTCGACCCGGGCTACCGCATGGGCTGCAAAGTCGCCGTCGTGGACGGCACGGGGAAAGTGCTCGACACGGCGGTCGTCTACCCGACCTACGGCGAGCGGCAGAAACAGGAATGTATCGCAAAGCTCTCCGCGCTCATCAGAAAACACCAAGTGAAGCACATCGCCATCGGCAACGGGACGGCGAGCCGCGAGACGGAGCAGATGACCGTCGAGCTCATCGCCTCTCTCGGACATGGGTGCGGCGTTTCCTATATGATCGTCAACGAGGCGGGCGCCTCGGTGTACTCCGCCTCCAAACTCGCGGCGGAAGAATTCCCCACTTTCGACGTCAATCTCCGCTCCGCCGTCTCCATCGCAAGACGGCTGCAAGACCCGCTCGCCGAGCTCGTCAAGATCGACCCCAAGTCCATCGGCGTGGGACAGTACCAACATGACATGCCGGAAAAACGGCTCACGGACGCCCTCGCCGCCGTGGTGGAGGATTGCGTCAACGCGGTGGGCGTGGACGTCAACACGGCTTCCGCGCCCCTCCTGTCGCGCGTCTCCGGACTGAACGCGGGCGTCGCGGCGAATATCGTGAAATACCGCGAGGAGAACGGCGCGTTCACCTCCCGCAGACAGATCACGAAGGTCAAGGGGCTGGGCGCCAAGGCATTCGAGCAGTGCGCGGGCTTTTTGCGGGTCCCCGAGAGCAGGGAAGTGCTCGACAACACCGCCGTCCACCCGGAGAGCTACGCGGCGGCGGGCAGGCTTCTGACCCTCTGCGGCTACACCGAGGAGGACGTGCGCGCGGGCAGGCTCTCCGCGCTCAGGGAGCGGCTCAAAGCGTACAGCGAGGCGAAGGCGGCGCAGGAATGCGGCGTGGGCGTCCCCACCCTCAACGATATCGTGACCGAACTCATGAAACCGGGGCGCGACCCGCGCGACGAGCTCCCCAAACCCGTGCTCAGGACAGATGTCCTCGAAATCAAAGATCTGAAACCGGGCATGGAGCTCAAAGGGACGGTGCGCAACGTCATCGATTTCGGTGCGTTCGTGGATATCGGCGTGCATCAGGACGGGCTCGTACATATTTCGCAGATCTCCGACCGCTTCATCCGTCACCCGTCCGAGGTGCTCTCGGTGGGGGACGTCGTCACCGTCTGGGTGAAGGAAGTGGATGAAAAGAAGAACCGCATCTCGCTCACGATGAAAAAGCCGAAGGCATGACGCCTTGCGGGAAAGAGCCGTCCCCGGCGGGCGGTTTTTCCGTTTTTTCCCGGTTTTTTCCGAATTTCTGCGTCTTGCCGACTTTTTTCGGCAAAAATATGTCATATCAAAGTATTACGAGGTTGACAAGCCCTCAAAAAAGATTTATACTAATAACGACGAAATGGGGTTTCCCCGAGATTTCGAGGTAAACGTATGAAAATTGCCATGACCGGCGCGAGCGGAAATATGGGGCGCGAAGCGCTCGCCCAGACTTTGGAACTTCCCGAAGTCGAGCTCGTCCGCGTTTTGCTCACCTGCAAGAAAAAGAACGACCGGCTCGCAAAGCAGCTCAAAAAGAGATACAAGGAGAGAATCGAAATTCTGCGCGGTTCGGTGGCAGACAGAGAGCTCTGCAAACGCCTTGCGGAGGGCATGGACTATGTGCTGCACATGGCGGCGGTCATCCCGCCCGCCTCGGACGCAAGTCCCTCCGCAGCCGAGGAATGCAACCTGCGCGGCGCCGTCGCCATCGTGGACGCGGTGAAGTCCTGCTCTCCCCAACCGAAGTACATCCACATCTCCACGGTCGCGCTCTACGGCAACCGCAACGAAAAACATCCCTTCGGGAGGGTGGGGGACCCCCTCCTCGTCAGTCCCTTCGACCATTACGCCATGCAGAAGCTGTACGGCGAGCGCTACTGCCTCGAAGCGGAGCTCGACTGTTGGGTCGTGCTCCGTCAGACGGCGATGCTGCATCCCAACATGATGCACGACAACATCTCGGACGGTCTCATGTTCCACACCGCGCCCAACGCGCCCCTCGAATGGGTCAGCTCGCGGGACAGCGGGTATCTCATCAAGCGCATCTTCGAGCGGGACATGAAGGGCGAGGTCCCCGCGTTCTGGAAGAAGATCTACAACATCGGCGCGGGCAAGAAGGGGATGGAGACGGGCTACGATACCTTCAACGACGGGTTCGCCATTATCGGCGGCTCCGCGGAGAAGTTCTTCAAACCGAATTGGCTCGCGACGCGCAACTTCCACGGGATGTGGTTTGCGGACGGCGCCGAGCTCGAAGAGCTCTTCGGCTACCAGCGGGACGACGTGCACGAATACTGGAAGGAGATCGGCGCGCACCACAAGCTCTACCGTTTGGGGAAATACGTTCCCAAGGGGCTCATCGACCTCTTCCTCTTCCGCAGGCTGCGCAACCATCCCAATTCGCCCTACCGCTGGATAAAAAACGGGGACGAAGCGCGCGTTAAGGCAACGTTCGGCTCGATGGAGGCGGCAAAGTCGCTCCCCACGCGCTGGGAGGACTGCAAACTCATCGCAAGGGGCGATTTCGGCGATTACGACGAAATGCGCTCGGTGGAGAACGCCGTCCTCTGCGACCACGGCTACGACGAGAGCAAACCGCAGACGGAGTGGTCTCTCACCGATTTCCGCACGGCGGCGGCTTTCCGCGGCGGCGCGCTGCTCTCGGACAGTTACGACGGCGACCCCTATCATAAACTCTCGTGGAAATGCCGCGACGGGCACACGTTCTCTTCGAGCCCGTACACCGTTCTGCGCGGCGGGCATTGGTGCCCCGTCTGCGGACAGCCCACCCCGTGGGATTTCGACCGCCAGTCGAAATGCAATCCATTCTATGCGCAGATATGGTATGATTCTCATGAAAAGGACGAGGATGTCGTCTATGACTTCGACGGCGGCAAAGCGGTCGCCCGCCCTTTGGAGGAGCGATCATGAGGATTCTGCTTTGTATTTTCTCGGGAACGGGAAATACAAGGAAAGTGGGGGCGTTTTTTGCGGACGTGCTGCGCGGACTCGGACACGAGGCGGACGTCGCCTTGATCAGAGAGGACGTACCCATGCCCGCGATCGAGGGGTATGATACGCTCGTCATCGGCTATCCCGTGCATGCGTTCAACGCGCCCAAGCCCGTGCTCGCCTTCCTCAAACGTCTCCCCAAAGCGCAAAAGCCCGTCTATCTTCTGCGCACCTCGGGAGAGCCGTCCAAGATCAACGACGCGTCGGGCATCTCCCCCAAGCGCATCCTGAAAAAGAAGGGGTACGACGTGCGCGGGGAGTTCGCCTATGTGATGCCCTACAACATCATCTTCCGCCATTCGGACAAGATGGCGATGCGCATGTGGAAGGCGGCGCTTTGCAAGATTCCCAAGGATGCGGCGCTTCTCGCAGAGGGCGGCACATCGCTGCGCAAGGTGGGACCTCTGCGCCGCACGGCGGCGGCGGTCGTGCGCATCGAGCATCCCGCGATGCCCATCCTCGGCAGGACGTTCCGCGTCAACCGCAAGAAGTGCGTGGGCTGCGCCGCCTGCGTTGCGGCTTGTCCGCGCGGGAACATCACGATGAAGAACGGCATCCCCAAATTCGGCGGGCACTGCGTGGGGTGCATGGCGTGCGCGTTCGGCTGCCCCGAGGATGCGGTGCGCATCTCTCTTCTCAACCTTTGGCGGGTGAACGGGCAGTACTCCTTCGAGGGCGAGCCCGCCGCCGACGAAGAGGTCTGCCGCTACTGCCGCAAGATGTATCTCAACTACTTCCACACTGCGGAGGATGGGGAGCAGCCCTTCGGCAGCAATCTCGAAAAAGGAAAAGGAAAGTAAGGAAGCGGGAAAACCGATCGGCAGAGCTTCTTCACGGGGACAGACGTCCCCGTTTTTCTTTTTGTGTTTGCGGCGTCTTTGCGCCGCTTTTTTTGCATAAAAAAATCCCGCTTGCGCACATTGTGCGTAGGAGGATATTATGAAAAAAGTTTTATTGGCAGCGGCGATCGCGCTCTCTGCGGCCTGCGTGGCGGCGGGAACGGGCGTTGCAGTCGCGGCGAGCGTACCGCCGGCGTCCGTGACGTTTGCCGTACAGACGGCGGTCCTTCGGCAGGGCAGCCGCGGTGCGGAGGTCAAGGAAGTGCAGCGCAGGCTCAAACAGTGGGGATATTACAGCGGTTCCGTGGACGGGATCTTCGGCTCCGGGACCAAGGCGGCGGTCATCTCCTTCCAGAAGAAGAACGGACTCACCGCGGACGGCATCGTCGGCAAGGCGACGTATGCGGCGCTCGGCATGAACGCCTCGTACAACGCTTTGAACGGTTCGGGCTCGGGCTCGTCCTCATCGGGCGGAGCGTCGGGCTATACCTCGTCCGACCTCTATCTGCTCGCCAAGGCGATCTACGCCGAGGGCAGGGGAGAGAGCTATACGGGACAGGTCGCCATCGGCGCGGTCATCATGAACAGGGTGAAGAGCCCCTCTTTCCCGAACACCGTGTCCGGCGTCATCTATCAGAAGGGCGCGTTCACGGCGGTCACGGACGGACAGATCAATTTAGAGCCCAACCAAACGGCGTACAACGCCGCGCGCGACGCGATGAACGGTTGGGACCCCACGTACGGAAGTCTCTACTACTATAATCCCGCCGTCGCGACGAGCTCGTGGATCTTCGACCGCAAGACGGTGACTGTCATCGGCAAGCATGTCTTTGCCATATAAGGAGGAGTTATGAAGAAAGAAATCGGAACGAATGTATCGAGCGGGGCGGAGAAGGTGGAAAAGGCGACTTTCACGCCGGAATCCGTCGATTCCAAGAAGCCCGCGGTCAAAAAGACCACCCAAAAGAGAAAGACAACGAAAACGACAACGAATAAGACGGTGAGACCCGCTTCGGGATCCGTCAAATCGGAAACGGCGGTCAAGAAGGAGCACGTCGCCGCGGACAAGCGCGTCGCTGCCGCGAGAGACCGCGCGGCAAAAAAGGATGAGAAGCGCAAACGCCGCGCCGACGCGAAACAGGCAAAGATCGAAAAGCGCGCCGAGATCAAGCAGAGAAAGCTCGAAAAGCGGCAGAAGATCGCGGAAAAGAAGCTCGAACGCAAGGAGCTCATCGCAAGAAAGCGGGCGGAGCGCATCGAAAAGCGTCAACAGCGCCGCGCCGACCTCAAAGCGAAGCGCGTGGAAAAGCGCGCAGAGCGTGCGGCGCGCAAGGAGATGCTCCGCAACGAATCCAAGGCGGAGCGCCAAAAGCGCATCGCGCGGGAGAAGAAGGAGAGAATCTCCCTCAAAGTCAAGCGCCGCGAGGCGCGCGAGCGGGAGCGCGAGCGCAAATTGAAGGCGCGCGAAGCCGCGAGAACGCGCAGGGCGGAGGACAGAAAGCATAAGCGCGAACAAAAGACGGAGCGCAGAAAGCACGCCCCCGGGTTCGGCGGCTGGCTCGCCGCAGTCATCTCTCTCGGCGTCGCCTGTCTGGCGCTCGGCACCGTCGTCACGGCGGAATCCATCAAGATGAACGACATGCAGGTCTCCGCGGAGAGCGGATACCGCACCAATCTCTATGAGATCGTCGCCGCGAGCGAGGACATGGACGACAGCTTCGCAAAGCTTCGCGTCTCCTCGGGGAACGCCTCGCAGAAGGCGCTGCTCACGGACATTTTGGTGGACTCCGCGCTCATGGAGAGCGCCCTCGGGAAGATTCCCGTCGACCAGGTGACGGGTACGGATATTTCTGCGTTCGTGAACAGGACGTCCGCCTATGCAAGGACGCTTCTCGACAAACTCTCCGCGGGCGGCACGCTCACCGCCGAGGAGAAGGAGACCGCGGCGGCGCTCTACAACGTCAACGGCAAGCTGTACAATGAGCTCAACGAGCTCATGACCCACCTCGACGGCGGCGACTTCCGCGCCTTTGTCAACGGCAAGGGCGGCGCGGTCGGAGAAAAGTTCTCCGCGCTCGGCGAGGCAGCGGGCGAGCTCGAGAGCGAAGCGCCCTTCGCGGAGGAAGGCAACATCGGCGAGAACAGGCTTGCCCGCTTCGAGGAGATCACTTCCTCGCAGGCGCAGGAACGCGTCCGCGAGCTCTTCGGGGCATACCATGTCCAAGAAGTAGAGTACACGGGCGAGACCGTCGCCAACGAAGTTTCCTGCTACAACTTCAACATTACCGCCGAGGACGGACTTGAAATCTTCGCCCAGATCACCAAAAACGGCGGAAAACTCGCCTTCTTCGACGCCTATGAGGAATGTTCGACCAAGAACTTCGACCTCGAAACCTGCGATGCGATCGCGCGGAAATATCTCGCCACGCTCGGCATCGACGAGGCGGAGGCGGTGTGGCTGTCGGACGGCGGCATGGTCGCCAACCTCACCTATACGACGGTGGAGGACGGCGTGCGCATCTATCCCGAGATCATCCGGGTGCGCGTGTGCGAGGAAAAGGGCAGAGTGGTAGGACTTGACGCGCGCGGCTATCTTCTCAACGACCGCGACCGCGATCTGAGCGCCGTGCTCAGCGCCTCGGAGGCGGCAGAGAGGCTCTCTTCCGAGTTGGAGCCCTACGCGCGCAACCTCGCGCTCATCCCGCTCAACGGGAAGGAAGTGCTCACCTATGAGTTTGCCTGCCGCGCCGGCGACGAGGAATATATCGTCTACCTCAACGCGGCGACGGGGGAGGAAGTACAGCTCTTCCGCGTCCGTCAGAGCGCACAGGGCAGCTATCTCCGATAAGCGCAAAAAAGAAAGCGGCGGAAATTTCCGCCGCTTTTTGCGTTCAGACGATCCCGTTACATCGAGCTCACAAGGAAGGTGGCGAGGAAGAGCACGCCGATGACCCACGTCGCGATGTGGATCTCCTTGACCTTGCCCGTGCAGAGTTTGCAGAGGATGTAAGCGATGATACCGATACCGATACCCTTGGAGATGGAGTAGCCGAGCACCATCACGATGAAGGTGAGGAAGCCGACGATGGCTTCGACGGCATCCGTCCAGTCGATCTTGGTGACGGAAGTCATCATGAGCACGCCGACCCAGATGAGGGCAGCCGCCGTCGCCGCGCTCGGGATGAGCTGGGCGATGGGGGAGAGGAACATCGCGATGATGAAGAGCACCGCCGTGGTGAGCGCGGTGAAGCCCGTTCTGCCGCCCGCCGCAACGCCCGAGGAGCTCTCGACGAAGGTCGTGACGGTGGAGGTGCCGGCGATCGCGCCGACGCAGGTGCCGATCGAATCCGCGAGCATCATGCGCTCCATGCGGATGGGAACGCCGTTCTCGTCGAGAAGGTCTCCCTTGGAGCAAGCGCCGTAGAGCGTGCCGATGGTATCGAACATATCGATCATGCACAGCGAGAGAGCCGTGGTGATGAGCAGAACGATGAGCGTGCCCACGTTGTTGCCCGGAATGCCGAGATACTGCGTGAAGTTGAAGCCCTCATAGAACACTTTGCCGACGGAATCTTTGCCCCATGCGGCAAATGCGGAGAAGGGATCCGAGATCGTAATGGACCGGAAGAATGCGAGACAGTCGGCATTTCCCCACGCGCAGCCCAATCCCATGAGCGCATAGTAGAGAACGGCGGCGCCGAGGATTCCCCACAGAATGGAGCCCTTGATGTTCTTCTTGGAGAGCACCGCGATGGCGAGCACGCCGAGAAGGGCGACGAGGACGGGCACGACGGTCGCATAATTGATATCGCCGAGCACGTTGAAGGAGGCAAAGCCGACAAGGGTGGAAGCGTTGTCCACGATGACGCCCGCGTTCTGCATGCCGATGAAGGCAATGAAGAGACCGATACCGACGGGGATGGCGTAGCGGACCGCCTTGGGGATGGCGTCGAAGATCTTCTTGCGAAGTCCGGTCGCCGTGAGGACGACGAAGATCACGCCGTCGAGGAGGGTGAATACCATCGTGTTGGCATAGGTGAGACCCGTGTTGCCGAGAATCAACGTGTACACGATGAATGCGTTCACGCCCATGCCGGAAGCCTGCGCAAGCGGCATCTTTGCGAGGAACGCCATGAGCATGGTGCCCGCGATCGCGCCGATCGCCGTCGCGATGTACGCCGCACCGTAGGGATTATCCCCGCCGATGACGGCTGAGAACATTCCCGCGTTGACCATGAGGATGTAGACCATCGCCATGAACGTGGTGAGCCCCGCGATGATCTCGCGCTTGAAGTTGGAGCCGCTCTTCGTGATCCCGAAATACGCATCGACCTTGCCGAGGAACCCTTCATGTTTGGGTTCGGGGGGGGTGTTTGTTTCGGGAGTCGGCTCGGTGACAATCATGTCTTCTTCCATAAACCTTCTCCTTTTGTGTTAGATTATTTTCATTATAACATATTGTGCCCTCAATGACAAGTGATAGAATGGAAATAATTACAAAAAATCATGAAAATTTTCAAGTTATCTCTCTCCGTTTGTTTCCCGGGGACAGCGGAGAGCGGCGCGCGGTGTGCTCTTTTTCTTTTGAAATCTTTTGAACGGAAAAAGGAAATTATTCGAAATCTTGACAATCCTTGCAAAGCATGATAGAATAGAGGGAGAACAAAAGAGGTCATCATGTTAGTCGAATTTTTCCCTTTTGGAATGTTCGGCGAACCGGACTTTCGGACATGGAGACGAAAATGGAACGAAAAATCGTATTAAAAAAAGATATTCTTGACGCATTCCATACAATCGGCATGAGAGAGGGGCAGACAGTGATGGTGCACTGTTCCCTCAGTTCTCTCGGCTTCGTCTGCGGCGGAGCGCAGACGGTCATCGAGGCTTTGATAGAAAGCGTAGGGGAGAACGGAACGATCATGATGCCCGCCCAGTCATGGAAAAACCTCGACCCGTCCTCCGGCGTCCATTGGCAAGAACCGCAAGAATGGTGGCAACTCATTCGCGATAATTGGCCGGCATACGACAAAAACATTACTCCCACCAACACGATGGGCGCCGTGGCGGAAATGTTTCGCCGATGGCCCGGGGCCTTCCGCAGCGATCATCCTGCGAGGTCGGTGTCGGCTTGGGGGCGGTACGCCGAGTACTTGACGGAGAACCACGATCTGTCCAATATTTTCGGCGACGGCTCACCGATCGGAAAACTCTATGAGCTGGATGGGTATGTGTTGTTGATCGGCGTGGGCTATGACAAGAATACCTCCCTGCACCTCGCCGACGCGCGGGCGAACTACCCCGGCAAACACAACAGGGTAGAAAGCAGCGCGATCATGGAAAACGGCGTTCGCGTCCGGAAGTCCTATGAGACGCTTTTTGTGGACGGAGAAGATTTTGACAAAATCGGTCTTGCTTTTGAGGCAAGCCGTCATGTCTCCAAAGTTGCTCTCGGAAACGGGACGGTGACGTTTATGCGACAAAGGGAACTTGTCGATTTCGCGGTCGAATGGATCGAGAAAAACAGAAAATAAAAAATTGCTTTTTCCGAGACGTATGCGCTCGTGCCAACCCTAAAAATATAGCCTCGGTCGGGAATCCCCGACCGATTTTTTTATCTTCCCCTTTCGCCATGCAAAAAGGCGACCGCAGGGCGCCCTTCGCGCGGCGGGCAAAAGGAATCGCATTGTAGACTTCACGCCTCTTTTCTGCGCGGCTTGGCGGTGCGCGGACGCGGCTTGGCGGGCTTCATGCTCTTCACGCTCGCTTTCAGCGCCTCCATGAGGTCGATGACCGCGCCGGGCTTCTCTTCCTTGGGGGCGACGACCGCTTTGCCCGCGATCTTATCCGCGATGAGCGCTTTGAGTTTTTCCTGAAATTCATCCTTATACCGTTCGGGCGCAAAGGGCGCCTCCATTCCCTTGATGAGCTGCCTCGCCATTTCGAGTTCGGCTTCCGTCACATCGGGACGTTCGTATGCGACGTCGATCTCCTTGATGTCGTCTTGGTAGAGCAGGGTCTGGATGAGCATCCCGTCCTCGCGCGGGATGATGACGAGCAGCTTTTCCGTGCTTCCGAACACCGATTTGCCGAGCGCGGCGCGCTGCGTCTGCAACATGGCGCGGCGCAACAGTTCGAGCGCCTTGCCGCCTCCCTTCTGCGGGACGACATGGTATGCCTTATCGTAATAGATGGGGTTGATCTCTTCGAGCGCGGTAAAGCTCAAAATGGTGATGGTGCGGTCCTTTTCCGTCTTGATCTTTTCGATCTCTTCGTCGGTGATGACGACATATTGGTCCTTGGCATATTGATAGCCGCGGACGATGTCCTCGTTTTTGACTTCCTTTCCGCAGTGGGCGCACACTTTTTTATAGCGGATGCGCGATTTATCCGTCTTGTGGAGCTGGTTGAAGCTGATGTCGCTGTCCTGCGTCGCCGTGTACAGGCTGACGGGGATGTAGACGAGTCCGAAGGAGATCGCGCCTTTTTGAATGACTGCCATAGCGGCTCGTTTATTCCCAAAACGCAAAAAATAAAAACGTCCTTTCTTTCACAACCTGTTGATATGACCGACAAACTCAAAGCTTACCGCGCCAAGCGGGATTTTTCCGTCACGAACGAACCGGAGGGAATGGCGGCGTCCCCGTCCCGCCGCAAACTCAGATTTTCCGTACAGCATCATGCCGCGCGCTCCGACCACTACGACCTCCGTCTCGAACTCGGCGGGGTGGCGCTCAGCTGGGCTGTCCCGAAGGGACCCTCCTATGCCGTGGCGGACAAGCGGCTCGCCGTGCGCGTCGAAGATCATCCCGTCGACTATATGGACTTCGAGGGAGTCATTCCCAAGGGCGAATACGGCGGCGGCACCGTCATGCTCTGGGACGAGGGCGTGTGGACGCCGCGCACCGACCCGAAAAAAGGGCTCGCGGAAGGCTCCCTCAAATTCCGTCTCGACGGAAAACGGCTCAAAGGGGACTGGGCGCTCGTGAAGATCAAGAAGAGCGAAGAGGACGCGTGGCTGCTCATCAAGGAGCGGGACGGCTACGAAAAAAAGACGGCGGGCATCTCCCGCTTTACCAAGGGCGTGCGCTCGGAACTCACGATGACGGAGATCGCAAAGGCAAAGCGCGTCAACCCGTTCCGCAGCGCAGAGGTCATGCTCGCCGAGCGTTGCGAAGCCTTACCCTCGGACATGGGGTGGGTCTATGAGCTCAAATACGACGGACACCGCACGCTCGGGTTCGTCGAGGGCGGCAAAACCGTCTTAAAGACGCGCAACGGACATGACTGCACCGCGACCTTTCTTGCGGCGGCGGAGGCGCTTTCGGAGGCGCTCCCGAATCGCGCCGCGGTCGTGGACGGCGAGATGGTCGTCGCGGGGAAGAACGGCGTCCCCGACTTTTCCGCGCTGCAAGCGTACGCGAAAGGCGGCAAAAAGGAGGGACTTTGCTATGTGCTTTTCGACCTTTTGGCGCTCGACGGCGAAGATCTTCGCGACCGTCCCCTCACCGAGCGCAAACAAAAGCTCAAAGCGCTCTTCAAGACGTTTCCGCCCGCCCTCGCCTACAGCGAACATACCCCGCGCATGACGAAACGCGGGGTCGAAGCGATCAGAAAACGCGGCATGGAGGGAATCGTGGCGAAACGTGCCGGCTCCGCCTATACCGCGGGAAAAAACGGGGATTGGCGCAAACTGAAATTCCGCAACAGCGAGGAATTCGTCATCGGCGGCTACACGGAATCCGTGACGGGCGAATTAAGGTCGCTGCTCGTCGGAGCCTACCGGGAGGGGGAACTCGTCTTTGCGGGGAGCGTGGGAACGGGCTTCAAAGACGGTTCCCGCCGCGAGATCAAGGAGGAATTGCAGGCGCTGGCGAGCGAAAAAATGCCCTTTTCCGCACTGCCCGAGCGCTCCTTTCGGGGCGCGGTGTGGACGAGACCGGAGCGGGTGGCGCAAGTGGAGTTCGCCGAAATGACCTCTTCGGGGCTATTGCGGCAGGCGAGTTTCAAGGGCATGCGGCGGGATAAATCCCCGCGGGAAGTCGTGGAAGAGAGCCCGCGCCCGAAGCCGTCAAGACCGCTCTTCGGCATCACGCATCCGGAAAAGATCATGTTTCCCGACTGTAACATCACCAAGCTCGACCTCGCCGCATATTACGAAGCCGTCTCGGCGCGCATGCTGCCCTATCTGAAAGGCAGACAGCTCAGTCTCGTCTGCTGCCCCTCGGGCGTGACGGGCGAGGCGTTCTTCCGCAAACATCTCGATGCGGAGCTCTTTTGCGGCGTGAAGCAGGAGGAAGAGGGGTTTTCCGTTACGACGGGGAAGGGCATTCTCTCGCTGGTGCAATACAATGCCGTGGAATTTCATATAAGGGGCGAGAAAAAGGGGAGATGCGACCTCATGGTGTTCGATCTCGACCCGGATGAGGGGCTCCCGCTCAAAGAGGTCAAAAGGGGCGTGCGCGACGTCAAACGCGTTCTCGACGAACTTTTGCTCCGCAGTTTTCTCAAAACGAGCGGCGGCAAGGGGTATCATATCGTGGTCCCGCTGCGCGGCGCCGTTGAACCGCAGACCGTGCGGGATTTTTCGAAGAGGGTCGTCCGGGTCTTGGAGAGCGCGCATCCCGAGCGGTACACTTCCTCCGTCTCCAAGCAGGCGCGAAAGGGCAAGATCTTCATCGACTGGCAGCGCAACAGCCCGGGAGCGACGAGCGCGGCGCCTTACAGCGTGCGCGCGCGTGCCGGTGCGCCCGTCTCCTGCCCCATTGCATGGGAGGAACTGACCGAGTTTGCGCCCGATTCGCTGACGGTGCGCTCCGTGCTTCGCCGTCTGAAACAGCCCGACCCGTGGGCGGACTTTTTCACGGAGAGGTCCTCCCTTCGCCCCGTTCTTCAAAAGTAAAAAAGCGGCGGCTCGTCCACGCTCTACCCGCCGCTCAATAAATTTTGTACGGTTTTGTATAAAAAAGTTCAAAAATTTGTTTAGATTTTTTCATAGACGGTTATAAAGAAGTGAAACTAAATTGATACCCATAAAACGGGAAGGGAGAAAATCATGTCGTTAATTGTAACCGTTTATGTCAACGAAGGAATCGTAATGGCTAGCGACAGCCGTGCTACGCTCGAAGTCAACAGCCCCATGATCGGAGGGGTCGAGAGACAAAGTTTTCCGCTGTCCGATTCTACCCACAAAACATTTCTTTGCGCTAACGGCTGCGGAATCTCGACCTGCGGAGCGGCAGATTTCAGCGGACAGGCAATTGCCAGCTATCTTGAACGAATTAATGAGTCGTTGATCAAACCGGATACCAAAATCAGTGAAATGCCGCAAATCATTCTGAATTACTTCAACGCCTTGGATAAAACGCGGAACTGTATTTTTCATGTATGCGGCTATGAAAAGAGCGCAGACGAAACTATGATGAAAAAAATATATCGCGTCTATACCGGTTCAAATTCCTGCATCATTGATTCCAATCAAGATCAGGAATCAGGAGCGATTTGGGACGGGCAAAGAGAGATCATGACGAGGCTTATCAAAAAGCAAATTGTAAATCCCAAATTTGTAGAAATTGAGAATTTCAATGTCAATGAGGAGAATTACAAAATTCATATGGATCAAGCAATCGTGATCGACAAAACAAGTCTCATGATCTATCCCGAAGCGGATATTGCATGGGAGTATATGTCTTTGCAAGACGCGGTAAATTTCGCAAAATTTGCAATCGAAACAACGGTCAAAGCAATGGATTTTCGGAAGGTTAGCAAAACCGTCGGAGGTCCTATCGATATCTTGGTCCTCAAACCCAAAGAAAGCAAATGGTTAAAGCATAAGAAACTTTCCGCATAGTCCGCAGTCACCCGCGTTTGCAAAATCAAAAGGCAGCTCGGACCGAATATTGGGAAATATTCGGTCCGAGCTGCTTGCGGTAAATGGGCATAAACGCAAGTTCCCTCGACAGGCGCACGGCGTTGCCGACGGGCGGAAGAATCGCAAAAAAATCGGATATCTGTTGACTTATCCGTCATCGGTATGATAATATATAATCAACAAAATCTCAAGGTGGGTTCGGCTTTGTTTTGCGGCGGGAAATCACTCGGCCCGCCGCCCCGCATAAGCTGAAAATGCAGGAAACCGTATGAAAAAGAACCTTGTCAAAAACTCTCTCTGTCTCATCCTTGCCCTTGCTCTTTGCTTCGGCGATTTTGCCACGATGCTTCGCCGCGCAGACGTTTCGGCGGTCGCCGCCGAGGCTTCCGCGGAAGAAATGCAGACCGCTTTCGTCGGGCAGAGCGAACCCGAGCAAAGCGAAGGCGTCATCCGTCCCGAAGATATCGACGAGGGGCTCTCTTTGTACAGTCTCGACGATATCCGCGGCAGACGCGTGACCGTCCGTCAGCCCGTCATGGAAGTTTTGCAGGACAATATCGTCCGCAAGCTGCCCGAAGTGATGGACAATACCTATCAAATGTTGGATTTTACGACGGGCGCGGAGATGCATGCGCTCGCCAAAATCGATTTTGCAAGCAATTCCGAGCTTGAACCGGGCAACAAGGACCACCCCATGTACCCGATGAAGGGGCTCGACCGTTCGCCGAAGGACTCCGACGGCAATGTGACCAAACAAAAATATTTTTCGGAATTCACCAAGTACATGCTGCTTCGGCAGGCGTACTATTTCAACACGCATGTCAGCGACATCATTCAGAACAACCAACTCAAAAAGCATCCCGCCGCGGACTTTATCTACGGCAAGATTCCCGATGACGCCAAAGCCGTAAGAATGCGGATAGTGACCGACCCCATCTACCGTTCTCCCATCACGACGGGGCTGTATCTCGCGCCCGGGGAAGCCGCCACGGTGAAGATCAAGGGGTTGAAGAAGGGGGAGACGGTCACGCTCTACACCCATCATCAGGACACGCTCGGCTACCAGGGCTATGACGAAAACGGCAAGGGCTTTGGCAAGATGGAAAGTTATCTCGCCTATTGGGACGAGAAGATCGTCGGGGAAGCCCGGCGCGCCGCGGCAGCGAACGAGACTCCCGACTTCGACAAGTTCCATTACGGTCTCCACGGGCAATGGCAGTGGCAGAACCAAAAGGTCCCCTGCATGGGCACGACCTTCAACATCGTGGGCACGGGGGAGGACATGGAGGTCAAGATCGGCAGCATGTACGGCGGACCGCTCTATGTCAAGCCCACCTCGGACATGGTGGAGATGGAGATCTCGGGAGCGGTGCTCACGCCGCACTTTGTCCTCGGCGTGACGACGGTCCGGGAGTTCGAAGAGCAACTGCGCAAGGCGCCCGGGCTCATCGCCACGCTCGATGTGGAGAACGGACAGCTCATCGGTCCCGCCGAAGCCATGAGGAACGCCGACGACATCGAAAAACTGGCGTATTTCTGGCACAGCGTGTTCGCTATCGATATCTCTCTGAACGGCAGGGACTACAACTACAACATGACGATGTGCTATGACATGCACGTCCCCGCGGGCGAAGCGGTGGCGCTCAATTCCAACTTCTGCGCCCAGCCCGAATATTGGTTCCCGATCTGCATGAACTACGAGACGCTGACGACCAAGGGGAATTGGGGAACGTTCCATGAGCTGGGGCACGTCCAGGCAAAGACGCACGGCGTCAACTGGGGATTCTGCGACGGGGACGGCGAGGTCTGGAACAACACGCTCATCCTCTTGATTTACAGCATGCTCTGCAATATGGACAGCCGTGTGATCGGGGTGGAACACGGAGAATACGTCCACCCGTTCACGGCGGTGGAGCGCTCCCAAAAGATCACGCAGCTGTGCACGGACAAACAGACGGGCGAGACGCGTAAGATCGAGGATTACGGCGAGATCAACGAGGGGAACGGCGCGCACTTCGACCAGCTTTCCATGTACGCGACGCTCCTGCACAGTTTCGGACCCGAGAAATTCGTAGATATGTTCTATACCTACAAGATGAATCCCGCCTACTGTCCCAACAAGCGCGCCGACTTTGTTTACCGTATCGGCGTCGTGGACCGCGTGAACATTCTCGATTGGGTGAACGACAACTACTTCGCCAACATTTCCGACGATATGTTTACCGACAGCCAGCTCGATTTCTTGCACAACCTGCCTACGTTCGTCCCTGTGGCGTACCGCTGGGCGAACGGCATCGACGGGCATGAGACGGCGCGCAAGCACGATGTGGACGGCAAACATTCCACCGTATTCGATGTGAGCGCAAGCAACTTCTCTTCGCCGGAAGCGGTGGAAGTCCTCGCGGTCACGCGCCCGCAGCACGGGACGATCGAATATAAAGAATCCGAACAAAAGGTGATTTACACCCCGCCCGCAGAGGTCACGGAGTACGACCGCTTCGACATCATCGTCAAGACCGACGGGGGACGGCAGGTCACCCTCAACGTGAATTTGAGGCTCCTCTACCGCGGCGTGTATACCGAGGTTTGGGACCTCGGCTCGCAGCAAGCGCAGCTCCTCGGCACGAAACAGCCCTCCATCAGCACGGCGGAAACCTATATCACGGGGAAACCCGCGACTTCCGCCGAGACGGGCAGCGTGCCCGGCAAGGGGGACTTCAATCACTCCAATTTGGAGTACTTCCGCAGCTCGTTCAAGTTCATAGCCACAAAGACGGGAGAGCACACCTTCTATGTGAGAGCGGACGACGCCGCCAAGGTGCAGTTCTTCAAAAATAAGGACAGCGCCGCAGGAAACGCCGACCACACGATCTCGACGACGAGCGTTTACAGCTTCTCCGAGAACGCGAACTGCAAATGGACGGTGCACTTGACGGCGGGCGATACGGTCTTTATCTCGGCGGCGCTCGTCAACTGGGGCGGACAGGGGCATCTCCACATCGGTCTGCGCATGCCCGGCGAAGAGAAAGTCGCCTTGAAGGATATCAAGGATATCCCCATCCAAAACATCGTCGGCGAGAACGTCTCCCAAGCCGACCTTGCAAAGGCAGACGCCTTCAAGGGCTGGCAGCCGCGCTTTGTCGACAGTATCAAGAACGCCACCATCGACTATCAGACCTCCAACAGCGGTTGGAAGGTCATCGAGGCGCCCGCGAGCGAAGGCGGCGAGGCGGCGCAGGAGCAGTACAGAAAGAACATGGTGGACGGCGACGAGAGCACGATCTACCACTCCAAATACAACGGCTACACCGTCAAGCCGCCCCATGTGTTCATCATCGACACGGGGGCAGACCAGACCTTCAACTACTTCGACATCATCCGCCGCACCAACGGCAACGACAAGCTGCTCTCCTACACGCTGTATGCCTGCACGGGGACCGAATATCCGAATTTGAATCATGAAGGAACCGAAGATTCAAACGGTTGGCATTTGCTGTTCGAGGGCGAGAGCTCCGACATCAACGCCGCCCGTCAGAGAATCAGTTTCCAGCGCACCCAGATACGGTACTTCAAGCTGATCGTCACCGCCAACAGCGGGCATACCGTCATCAAAGAGGTGAACGCGGGCATCGAATCCAAGCTGAGCCAGACCGTCAGACCCACCAACTATATGACAAACACCCAAGATCTCGCGGACAGCGAAGCGGAGGGCTTTGTCGAAAATTCCGCAAACGGCAAGCTGTCCACGACCAAAGACGGCGCGACGTTCGAATTCAAGTTCCTGGGAAGCGGCTTCGAGCTGTATGCCGATACCGCGCATACCTACGGGAAAGCGTCCGTTTCCGTGGACGGCGAGGAAAAGGACGAGATCGACCTCGACGACGAGCCGATGTTCAACAAACTGGTCTTTCTCTGTGAAGATCTCGACACGGCAGAGCATACCGTGGTCGTCACCGTCCTCGGCGAGAAGCCCTTCAACATCAGCTTTATCAACGTCAAATACGGCACGCCCGTGGCGGCGGACGAATATCCCGCGGTGGACGGCGACTACGGCGACATACAGGTGGCGCGCCAGTTTACCCGCGAATGGAAAACGTTCGTCAAGGACTACAAGACGCTCACGAGCATACAGTTCCTGCATACGGAGCCGCAGGACTACAAGGACACCTACGTCCGCATCGATACCTACATCCGTCTCTACCGTAGCGGCAGCAAGATCGCCTTCGTGTACCCCGGCAAGATTCTTGCGCCCATCGAATGCGGTTCTCTGTTCTCGGGCTGTGAAAAACTCACGGAGTTCGTCCCAGAAAACTTCGATACCGAATACATGCGCGGCGCAATGAACATGTTCTACGGTTGCAGATCGCTCACGAATCTCGACCTGTCCGGGTTCACGACCCAAAACGTGCTCAGCTTCGGCAAGATGTTCGGAGACTGTACCAGTCTTGCCGACATGGATCTGCGCAACTTCAAGCTCGACGAAAACGCCAACCTCTACCGCATATTCGACAACTGCACCGCGCTCGAAACCATCGAATTGCCCGAGATGACGGTCTCCGCGAGAGCCTTCCGGAGCCGCGCCGCCGTCAGCGAGATCTCCTTCGAACTGCCCTATGTCTACCAAGATGAGGACACGGGCGAATTTATCACCGATCTCGTGCTCAACGCAAGCACCGCGGGGCATAGGCTCAGATTGCACAAGGACCACGTGTTTTTGTCCATGGGCGAGCACGCGCAACAAGACCCGACCTGTGAAAAGGAGGGCGTCCTTGCCTACAAGACATGCTCTGTCTGCAACTGCAAATTCGACTATCAAAACGGCAAGACGCTCTATCGGGCGGCGGACCTCGTCATTCCCAAGACGGGACATAGCTATGGCTATGATATCTATGGGAATCCCGCAGATTGGACGCCTCCGACCTGCACGAAGCCCGGCGGTTTCTGCACGCATACTTGTGAAAAATGCGGCGCCGCCTGCCCGGACGACGGCGGAATCGTGGAAATGCCTACGCTCGGTCATTCGTATGAGTTGGATAAGAGCGGAGAGCACGCCAACGGCTACACCATTGAGTTCTTCAAAGACGAGGAAACCGTGAACACGGAAATGGTCGACGAAGAGGGCAATGTCTATTTCGTGCAAGAGGAAAAAACCGTAAAAGGCAGGGCGCGGGTGACATACTATCTGATCTGTGAAGGCATCGGAGATTACGGCGACGACATGCTCGACGAATCGAAATGGACCAAATGCCATCATCGGACACAGGTCGTCTTTGAGTTCGAATGCGACACGCACACGGACGCCACCTGCACGGACGCCGAGATGTTCTTCTTCCACTTCTCCATCGACTTAGACGACTTCAATCAGGCGATGGCGGAGCAGGACGAACAAGACCAATCCAAGGACTTCATCAGCGAAGGCGAGAACGGATTCCGCCAGCTTACGATCGATCACGTATACGAGGGCGCAGAAATCGAGGGCGCCTCGTTGGCATTGGGACATAAGTTTGAAACCGTCGCCGCCATCCCCGCAACTTGCGAAGGGCACGGCAGCACCGAGGGGAAGAGATGTTCGGTCTGCGGCTTCACCGAGAACATCACCTCCACAGCGCCGCACGGTCATGACTATCAGTATCAGCCCGAACGCAAACCCACCTGCACGGAAGCAGGGCACGCCGCGGGCGATGTCTGCATCTACTGCGGCAAAGAAAAGGATGGCGTCAAGCACATCGACCCGCTCGGTCACGACTTCTCCGTGGAAATCCCCGAAGAACTGCCCACCTGCACCAAAGTGGGACACACCGAGGGCAAGAAGTGCTCCCGCTGCGATGCGGTCGAGGGCTGCGATGTAGAGGACGATCTCGGACACCTCGAAGAGGTCATCCCGGGCAGAGCGCCCACCGAGACGGAGAGCGGGCTGACCGAAGGACTGCGCTGCCCGCGCTGCGGCGAGATCATCAAGGCGCAGGAGGAAATTCCGGCGCTCGGCGGCGAATCGGGCCCCGGCGTCATCGTTTGGGTGATGATCGGCGTGGGCGCGGCAGCCCTCGCGGCAGCCGCCGCCGTCACGGTCGTCTTGGTGCTCCGCAAAAAGCGAAGGAATTGATCCGATCTTTCCGCAAGCCGGGAGTTTTCGCTCCCGGCTTTTTCATGCGGCGGATGCGGAGCGGCAGAAAAACGGCGAAACATGTCGATTTTTTCACTGATTATGCAAATTGTATTTACTTTTTGAGAGTATTTTGCTATACTAAACACCGAGAGAGGGAGCGGACCGCAGCCCGATTTTGCAGTAGACGTTGGAGGAGAGACTATGTTGACGGTGGCGATCGTGGAGGATGAAGGGGGCGTTTCCGAGCTTTTGCGCAGGTATATCCGCAAATTTTCGGAGGAATCGGGCGAGAAGTTCAAGGTGTTTGCCTATCCCGACGGGGTATCTTTCCTCTCGGAGACGGAGCAGAAGTTCGACATCGTGCTCATGGACATCCAGATGCCCATCATGGACGGGATGCGCACGGCGAAGAAGCTGCGCGCACAGGACACCACCGCCGCGATCATCTTTGTGACGAACATGGCGAAGTTTGCCGTCGAGGGCTACGAGGTCAACGCGCTCGACTTCATCGTAAAACCCGTGGACTACTTTGTATTCGCCCTCAAATTCGAGAAGGCGGTGCGTTTGCAAAAGTCCCGCAGGAACGACTTCATCCTCGTCCCCTCGGCGGAGGGAATCGCGAAGATGAGCGCCGCTTCGGTACGCTATGTGGAGGTAGACCTGCACTTCGTCATCTACCATACCGACGACGGGGACATCCGCGTGCGCGGTTCCATGAAAGAGACGGAGAGCAGGCTCTCCGGCAAGGGATTCTGCCGTTGCAGCAACTCTTTCCTCGTCAATCTCGCGCGGGTGGACCGCATCGACCAGACCTTTGTCACCGTCGAGGGAGAGAATATCCCCATTTCCCGCTCCCGCAAAAAGGAATTTCTCGACGCATTCTCGCTCTTTTACAGGTGATTCATGAATTACGACGGCTTGATTCAGACTTTTTGCCAGCTTCTCATCCCCGTTGCGATCATCTTCTGGCGCGTGAACAGGCGCGAGCATTTCCTTTGGAGGCTGTTCGGCTTCGGCGTGCTCTTTTTGGGAATCACGGCGGCGTACTACTCCCCGACGGCGATTCCCTTCCTCCCCGATTGGCTGGGATACTATCTCTACTATCTCGTGGGATACGCGCTCGTGTTCCTCTATGTGTGGCTGTGCTTCGACCTGCCCTTTCTCACGCTCGTTTTCTTCGTGTTGCAGGCGCTTTTGGCGCAGAATTTCTCGCACCACCTCTTCGGGCTCATCATGCGCGCGATGGGGGTAGCGGTGGGCGCGGAGAATACGAGGCTCGAATATCTCGCCATTCTCGCCGCCTGCTATGTCGCCGTGTACACGATCTTCTATTTCGTGTTCATCCGCAAGCTCAAACTGCTTGAGATCTCCTCCGTCCCTGCCTTTACGCTCGGGGTGGCGGGGATGTTCTTCCTCGTCATGGTGGGGTTGGGCATCTATGTGCGGCATATCAACCTCTCCATTCTGGAAAATCCCGCCGTGGCGGTCGGCTACGAACTGTATTCCTGCATCCTTGTCCTCTTCCTCCTGTGCATGCTGTTCGGTCTCTTCAACATCGGCAAGTTGCAGGAGAGCAATGAACAGCTCGAGCGGCGCATCGCGCAGGAGAGCAGATACTATGAGATCGCGCGCGCGAACGTCGACGAGATCAACATGCGCTGCCACGACCTCAAACACCAGCTCGCGGGGCTCAAACACATGGCGGAGGGGGAGGCGCGGCAGAATGCCATCGCCGAGCTCGAAAATTCCCTCCGCATCTATGAGAGCTTTGTCGAGACGGGCAACGAGGCGCTCGACTACATCCTCGCCGAGAAGGGGATGTACTGCGAGAGCAAGAACATCAACTTCACCGTCATCGCCGACGGCAAGCTGCTCTCCTTCCTCGCCTATAACGACATCTATGTCCTGTTCGGGAACGCGCTCGACAATGCGATCGAGAGCACCGTCAAGATCGGGCAGGCGGAGCGGCGCATCATCTCGTTGCAGGTGCGCGAGCGGGGCGGGATGGCGCATATCCACCTCGAAAACGTCTCCGACGAGACGCCGAATTTCTCCCCCGACGGCATTCCGCTCACGACCAAGAAGGCGCGCGGGCACGGCTACGGGATGCGGAGCATCCGCTATATCGTCGAGAAATACCGCGGAAATCTCACGATCACGGCAGAGGGGGGCATGTTTTTGTTGGATATTCTTCTCCCGCTTCCTCCTCGGGAGAAGTGAAAGGGACCTCCCGCCTAAGGGAGGTCTTTTCATTCGCCGCGTGCCGTTTATGCCGCAAAAACCGCCGACCGTGTCATTCGGCGGTTTTTTCTGCCGAAAAACGCGCCGGTTCTGCCGATTTGCTTGCAAGTTTCAAAAACTGTTATAAAATAAAGGCGAAAAATTTCTTTGAGGATTTCCGATGAAAAGAAAATTTTTGAAAATAGGTTGGCTCTGCATTCTCGCATCCACGCTTGCCTGCACCGCCGTGCTCGCCTCTTGCGCGCCGGGGAACGGCGCGGAGTACGGGCTCGACGCCATTACTCCGCAAAATACGGCGCTGACGGGCAAAACGATCTATTGGCTCGGCTCTTCGGTCACGCTCGGAATGGAGAGCGGGAACGTCGCCGTTGCCGACTATATCGCGGCGCGCAACAATGCAGTCTGTAAAAAGGATGCCATCAGCGGCACGACGCTGCGCGACACCGGCAGGGATTCCTACCTCTCCCGCCTGCGCAACAGCTCGGTGTTCGACAAGACGGCAAAGATCGATGCCTTTGTCTGCCAGATCTCCACGAACGACGCCAAGTCCTCCGTGGTGCCCGAATGGGGGAACGTCTCGGCGGCGAGCGTGAGAAGCGGGTTCGACGAGGACACGACGGTGGGCGCGATGGAGGCGATCGTCACCTATGTCGAACAGACGTGGAACTGTCCCATTTACTTCTACTCGGGCTCATGGTTCGGGGACAGCGGGTCCCGCTCCTCGCGCGACCCCAAGGGCAGCGACTACGGCGAACTCGTGGAACTCACCGAAAAGGTCATCGAGAAGTGGAATGCGGTGGACGGGTACGAATTGCACCTCATCGACCTGTTCAACGACAAGCAGTTCAATGCCATCACGGATGAGGAGTACGCGCTCTACATGCACGATGCGGTCCATCCCTACAAGGCGGGCTATCTCAAATGGTGGACCCCGCGCTTCGAGGAAGCTCTCCTCGAAGATCTCGGCAACTGATATTGGAGAAACCGTGGCAAGACCACGATCTTAATTCAAAAAAAGGAGAAAATTATGAAACTCACAAAATTCGGTCCGAAAGTTTTGTGGCGCACCGTCTGTGCGGTCTCGGGGATCCTCCTCGTGCTCTCGATCGGCGGCGCGGCAGTGACGACGGAATGGTCGGGTTACATCAACGGTAAGTTGGGTCTCTCGAGCTCCAAAGTCGTCATCGACGAAAACAGTACGGAAGACCCCATCCACTTCAAGAGTGTGTTCTCGAAATATGAGGACACATTGGAGAATGCGCGCAAGGTCTCCAAGGACATCCAGAGAGAGGGCTCTGTTCTCTTGACGAACAAGAACGGCGCGCTCCCGCTCGCCAAAGGCGCGAAGGTCACCGTGTTCGGCTACGCCTCCGCCGACCCCGCGCTCGGCGGCTCGGGCTCGGGCGCAGGCAACGCGACCGACAGAAAGTACACGCTCGACAAGGCGTGCGACGAGGGCGGCAAGCTCCAGCTCAACAAGACGCTGTTCAACTATTATAAGGAACAGCTCGCCGCGGGCAACCAGTCGAAGAACGGGCAGCTCGTCCGCACCTACGGCGGTTCGGGCTTCGGCGCAGGCTCCGTCCCCAAGGACTACCAGGCTCCCGAGATCGACTCCTCCGAGTTCCCCGCAGACGTCACCGCGAGCTTTGCGCAGTACAACGACGCCGCGATCTTCTTTTTCTCCCGCATCGGCGGTGAGGGCGCGGATATCATCAAGGAGTACGCCTCCGAAGGCGCCGTGAGCAAGAAGTACCTCGTTCTGACGGACGCCGAGAAGTCCGTCCTGCAAACGATGAAAGAGGGCAACTTCTCCAAGAGAATCGTGATCATGAACACGATGAACACGCCCGAGATGGGGTGGCTCGACGAATATAACATCGACGCTTGCCTCCACATCGGCGGTCCCGGGGAAGCGGGTCTCGACGCCGTGACCGACATTCTCGTCGGCATCACGAATCCCTCGGGAAGAGTTTCCGATACCTATGCGACCGACCTCTTCTCCGCACCCGCCATGCAGAATTTCGGGAACTATGACTTCGCGAACGCAACCGAGATCGACCGTGCGCTGTCCCGCTTCTATGTCTCCTACAACGAGGGCATCTATGTGGGCTACCGCTACTATGAGACCCGCTATGAGGACGTCGTCCTCGGCAGGGGCAATGCGAACACGGATACGGGCGCATGGGCTTCCGAGGGCAACTGGAAGTATGCCGAAGAAGTGCAGTTCCCGTTCGGCTACGGCATCTCCTACACCACCTTCAAGCAGACGCTTGACGGCGTGGACGTCGACTGGGCGGGCAAGACCGCGAAGGTCACCGTCACCGTCGAGAACACGGGCAATGTCGCGGGCAAGGACGTCGTAGAGATCTACGGACAGGCGCCCTACACCCCCGGCGGCATCGAAAAATCGGCTGTCCAGCTCGTCGGCTTCGCCAAGACGGGAATCATCGAAAAGGGCGGCAAAGAGACCGTCTCCTACACCGTCGACCTGCGCGACCTCGCCAGCTACGACTACAAGGATGCCAAGACGTACGTCATGGAGAAGGGCGACTACTACTTCGCGATCGGCAGCGACGTGCACGACGCGCTCAACAACATCCTTGCCGCAAAGGGCAAGAAGGTCTCCGACGGCATGGACGCCGAAGGGGATGCCTCGAAAGCGGTGTTGAAGAACAAGCCGACCTTCGACGTGAACGAATATGCGTATTCTTTGACCAAGACGAAGATCACCAACCACTTCGACGACACCGATGTCAACTTCTATGTGAAGGGCACCGATCAGGAGGTCACCTACCTTTCGAGAAACGATTGGAAGGGCACATGGCCCAAGCCCATGACGAACTTCACCGCTCCCGCACAGTTCGTCAAGGACGTCAACTCCTATTACAGCACCGAGAAGGCGCCGAGCGCCTATGAGAAGGGCTCTTCGGATACCTCTTCCTTTGTGAAGGGCGCGGAGTTCCAATACTCCCTCGTCACCATGAAGGGCGCCGCGTTCGACGACCCCGCATGGGAGCAGATCCTCAACCAGCTCAGCACGAAGGACCTTCTCACCCTCTCCAAACAGGGCAGACCGGGCGCCGAATCCGTCAACCTTCCCGCCACTACCGCCATCGACGGTCCTGCGGGCTACGGCGCGGGCAAGTACATCGAGGACTACAAGACCCTCAACGACGCCGAAACGAAGAAGCTCACGAGCGTAGCATGCAACTACTATCCCGCAGAAGTGGTCGTCGCCGATACCTGGAACGTCGATCTCGCGAAAGCGATGGGCGAAGCGGTCGGTGAAGAGGGGCTTTGGGGCGGCGGCGTCGGCTGGTACGGCCCCGCGGCGAACATCCACAGGACCCCGTTCTCGGGCAGAAACTTCGAGTATTACAGTGAGGACGGATTCCTCTCCGGCGTCATGGCGGAAGGCGTCTGCCACGGCGCAAACTCCAAGGGCATCATCGTCTACGTCAAGCACTGCGTCCTCAACGACATGGAACTCCACCGCGAAGGTCTCATCACATTCGCCAACGAGCAGGCTATCCGCGAGATCTATCTCAAATCGTTCCAGGCGCCTTGCGAATCGACGGGAGAGGACGACCCCTGCACGACGGGCGTGATGGGCGCGTTCAACCTCCTCGGCGCGAAGTGGTCGGGTCACCATGAAGGACTTTGGAGAAAGGTCCTCCGCGGCGAATGGGGCTACACGGGCAACATCACCACCGACTTCGGGCAGACGCCCAACGGCTACATGGAACCCCAGCTCGCTTATGAAGCCGGCACCACGATGTTCTGCACCTCGGGCGACTCCTTCGTGGAGTACCTCACCGACCTCATCGAGAACGACGCGAAACTCTATGCGAATATGCGCGAAGCTTCGCACTACATTCTCTACAACTTCGCAAACAGCGCTGCCATGAACGGGCTGACTTCCAACGCGAGAATCGTTCATGTGCGCGTCTGGTACGAAAACGCACTGCTCGCCGCGGAGATCATCACCGGTATCGTATTCGGCGCATCCGCGATCATCGTTGCCCTGCAAACATTTGCGAAAAAGGAGGACTAAACCATGAATAAGATCAAAGATTTTCTCAAAACGAAGGCGCTCGGCTGGTGGTTCTCTCTTGCCGCCTGCGTACTGGCGCTCGTGACGCTCATCACCTATACGGCGCGCGGCGGGAACTATCTCTCCCCCGTCAGCAATGCCGCCGTGGCCTGCCTTTCGATCGGGTTTGTCGTCAACGTGCTCATCCTCATCAAGGACTTCAAAGTCGGTGCGTTCGTGCCGCTCCTCCTCTACACGGGGACGCTCGCGATCTTGCTCAACTCCGAGATGACTTTTATCTCCAACGTCATGTTCGGCGTAGACGGCAACAGCTTTGACGGTGCATTCTGGGTGTTTGTGATCGGAATCTTTGCTACGGTCATCGCTGCCGCAGTCGCCGCCATCAAGAAAATGACAAAGGATAAGTAAGAGTATCCCAAACCTTTTCTCCTCCCAAAAAGGGTGTCCCATCCGGGCCACCCTTTTTTAACGAGGTGAATGATATCAAGTGCAACGGATAGGGGAATTTGCAATCGTCTGCAATTATACACGCGGCGGGATCATACGCTCGCTTGGAACGAAGAGGGCTTTGAATAATTGCCGCAAAGAGTTAAAAAAACGATTTTTCATCAAACAGATTGACATTTTCAAATAATCTAAAAATGTTGCGGGAACTCCGGTGAAACATCCAATCGGAGCAAAACTCATTGAGGCGTAAACGTTCATTCGCTCGCGTGAAATAAAGATTTTCGCCGAAATAAATGGCATTTTACAAAAAAATTTATTTTACAAGCAAAAACAGTTGACAAAACCGCGGACTTCGGGTACAATAAATTAGCTATTCGGTGAAAGCCGAATATTTTTATCGCGGGGTAGAGCAGCCAGGTAGCTCGTCGGGCTCATAACCCGGAGGTCGCAAGTTCGAATCTTGCCCCCGCAACCA
>CANQOB010000011.1 GCA_947625385.1 uncultured Clostridia bacterium | reverse complement strand
CATGCGGTAGAGCATGGAGACCCAATCGCACGCCTCGGTGCCGCCCGCGCCCGCATGGATGGAGAGCAGGGCGTTGGCGCTGTCGTATTTTCCGCGGAGAAGCGCGCGGACGCGCATCTCCTCGATGTCCTCCTCGGCGGCGGCGATCATCTTTTCGAGTTCGGGAACGAGTTCCTCCTCTTCCGTCTCCTCGATGAGGTCGATGATCTCATAAGCGTCGTCGAGCGCCTTGCGCCCTTTTTCATAGGACGCGATCTTGGATTCGTTGGAAGAGATCTCCCGCCCGATCTTGGCGGAGCGTTCGAGATCCTGCCAGACCTCGGGCGCCTCCTGTTCGGCGCGCAGCTCTTTCACGCGCTCGTAGCGATGGTCGATGTCGAGCGCGTACTTCGCCTCCCCGAGCGTCTCTTCTAAATCTTTGAGTTTCAGCCTGTAATCGTCTGCTTTGAACATAAATCCTTTCCCGCAAATTGATCAGAACGGTTTCCCGCAGCACTTCTTATATTTCAATCCGCTGCCGCAGGGACAGGGGTCGTTGGGACCGGGCTTTTTCGCCTTCTTCATCGTGGCGGGATTGAACTTCTCGCTTCCGTTGGTTTTCAGCGCGTCCACATTGACCGCCTTGGGCACGCCGCCCATGGGCAGAGCCGCGGCTGCGGGCGCGGGCGCCGAAGCCTGCGGACGGGCGGGCTCCTGCGCGGAAGGCGCGTTGGGAAGGATTCGCGGCACCGAGGCGATCGGCTTCTGCTCCACGCGGGGCTCCGCTTTGAGCAAGAATTCGATGGTGCGCTCCTGGATGCGCTCCACCATTTCGTCGAACATGGCGAGCCCCTCCTGCTTATAGGCGATGACGGGGTCGGACTGCGCATAGGAGCGCAACCCGATTCCCTTGCGGAGCTGATCCATCGCGTCGATGTGGTCGATCCATTCGGAGTCGACAAAGCGCAGCAGCCACATCCGCTCCGCGTCCTTGAAGTCCAGCCCGATCTCTTCGCGGATGCGCACGATCTTTGCCTCGTAACATTCCTCCGTTTTCTTGGAGATGCGGGCGATCGCCGTGTCATAATCCCACTTTTCCAGCTTTTCGCGCGTGACATAGCCCGTGCCGGCGGGGATGAGCCACCGTTCGAGCGCCTTGTTCAGGTCGTCCTCGTTCCATTTCTCGGGCGCCTCGTCGGTATCGACGGCTTGGCGCACCCTGAGCGCAACATAGTCCGGGATATATTTGAGGACTTGCTGGTGGACGTCCTCCCCCTTCAAGACCTTCATGCGCTCGGCGTACATGATGGTGCGCTGCGTGTTCATGACGTCGTCGTATTGCAGGACGTTCTTACGAATCGCAAAGTTTTTGCCCTCGATCTGCTTCTGGGCGTATTCGATGAGGCGGGTGAGCAGCTTGCTTTCGAGGCATTCGTCCTCCTCCATCTTGCTGCTTTCGTAGATGCTCTTCATCCGCTCTCCGCCGAAGCGCTTCATGAGGTCGTCCTCGAGGGAGATGAAGAACACGGACGCGCCGACGTCGCCCTGCCGTCCCGAACGACCGCGGAGCTGGTTGTCGATTCGGCGGCTCTCGTGACGCTCCGTACCGATGATGAGAAGCCCTCCCGCTTCGATGACTTTTTGCTTCTCCTCGTCCGTCTTTGCCTTGTATTCGGCATAGAGCTGACGGTATCTCTCGCGGACCTTCATCGTCTCTTCGTCCACGTCCGCATAGCTCGTCGCGAGTTCGATGACTTCGTGCTCGACGCCCTCCCCGCGCAGTTTTTTCTTGGCGAGATATTCCGGATTGCCGCCGAGAAGGATATCCGTTCCGCGCCCTGCCATGTTGGTGGCGATGGTGACCGCACCGTATCTGCCCGCCTGCGCGACGATCTCCGCCTCGCGCTCATGATTCTTGGCGTTGAGCAGATTGTAGGCGATGCCGTTTTTCGTGAGCAGATGCGCGATCTCCTCTGACTTCTCGACGGAGACGGTACCGATCAGAATGGGCTGTCCCTTTTCATGACGCTCGACGATCTCGCGGACGATCGCCTTCTTTTTCCCCTGCTCGGTGGAATAGATGCGGTCGTGCATGTCGTCGCGCCGCACGGGACGGTGCGTGGGAATCTCGACGACGTCGAGGGAATAAATCGTCCTGAATTCCCCCTCTTCCGTCTTGGCGGTACCCGTCATGCCGGAGAGCTTGCGGTAGAGACGGAAGTAGTTCTGGAACGTGATGGTCGCATACGTCTTGTTCTCTTCGCGCACGCGGACGTGTTCTTTCGCCTCGATCGCCTGGTGCAGACCGTCGGAATACCTTCTGCCGATCATGAGACGGCCCGTAAATTCATCGACGATGATGATCTCGCCGTCCTTGATGATATATTCCTCGTTGAGGTGGAAGAGCTTGTGCGCTTTGAGCGCCTGCTGGATGTGATGGTTCAAAGTGACGTTCGCGATATCCGCAACGTTTTCGATGTGGAAATATCTCTCCGCCTTCTCCGCGCCGAACTCGGTCAAATGCACTTGCTTGTCCTTGCGCTCGATGACGTAGTCCCACTTCTTTTCCTCTGCGAGCGCGAGCTTGCGCTCCCCGGAATTCTTCTTTTTATGCTCCTTTTCCTCGTCCTCGAGGTCGTCGTCGAAGCCGCCTTCGAGCGTGCGGACGAACTCGTCCACGCGCTGGTAGAGGTCGGAGGACTGCTCGCCCCGTCCCGAGATGATGAGGGGCGTCCTCGCTTCATCGATGAGGATGGAGTCCACCTCGTCCACGATGGCGAAGTTGAGCTCGCGCTGCACCATGAGTTTGAGGTTGGTTTTGAGGTTGTCGCGGAGATAATCGAATCCGAACTCGTTATTGGTGCCGTAGGTGATGTCCGCGGCATACGCCGCGCGCTTCATTTCGTCGTCCATGCCGGGCACGACGACGCCCACGGAGAGCCCCATGAATTTGTACACCTTGCCCATCCATTCCGCGTCGCGGCGGGCAAGATAGTCGTTGACGGTGACGACGTGCACGCCCTTCCCCGCGAGCGCTTCGAGATAGGCGGGCAGAGTGGCGACGAGCGTCTTGCCTTCGCCCGTTTTCATCTCGGCGATACGTCCCTGGAAGAGACAGATGCCGCCGACGATCTGCACGGGGAAATGCTTCATGCCGAGGACGCGCCAACTCGCCTCCCGAAGGGCCGCAAACGCGTCGGGGAGGAGTTCTTCGAGCGTCGCCCCCTCGGCGAGCCTGCCTCTGAATTCCGCCGTCTTTGCCCGCAGGGCATCGTCGGATAATTGCGCGTACCGATCTTCGAGTTCTTCGACCTTTTTTGCCATGGCTTGGAGCTGTTTTAAGCTCTTTCTGCCGTCGCTATTTTTAAGGAAAGATATCAGACCCATTTCATTTACTCCATATCTGCGCATGCAGCGTAGTTTTTCATTCTACTATTTTACAATAATTTCCGAATTTTTCAAAGCGTTTTGAGGGGGAAATTCATATTTTGTCCCGCGCGCGTGGAAAAGTTTTGACGAATCGGGCAGAAAGCAAACGCCCTCCCGAAGGAGGGCGACGCAGAACGGTGATCATTTCCTTTCGGGCTTCTTTCCGCCCTCGGCGTTATTCCCGCTCAACAGCACACGTGCAATGATGAACAAAAAGAACGCGATGACGACGAGTATCGACGCAAACAAGAAGCGTAAGATCCACGGGATAAATTCCCATTCCCCGAAAATCGCCCAATGAAAGAGCCAGCAACCAAGGAATAAGACGAATATGGCAGCCTCTATGGCGAACAAAGACCACTTCCATGTTTTTTTGAATTTCATATATCGACCTCCGATTAGAATTTCAATCCGAAAACATCTAATTCGACTCGCCAGCTTTTTTCGCCGGACGAGACCACGCTCCATCCCACGCCGACAAGGCGCAAAAGGTTTGTTTTTGCCGTCATAAGATTCCTCCAAATTTTTATTTTCGGTTGCAACCGATTAGAGTATAGCATAGAAACGAGCCTCCGTCAACGGCGGGACGGCGTAAAAGCGTCCCGTTTTTGTCCCGTTCTTGTCCCAAAATGAAAAAACGGCGGGAATCCGTTGCCGTTTTTGCAAAATCATGCTATAATGATCGTAATGGAAAAGATCAACGGAGCTTTCATCAGAAAAAAACGGGAGGAGGCGGGTTATTCCCTGCGTGAATTTGCGGAGATGATCTATGCCTCGAAATCCTCCCTTCTGCGTTGGGAACAGACCTTTGCGCCCGCATCCTGCGTGCCGAAGATCGCGGAAGCGCTCGGTCTGTCCGCCGAGGAACTGTACACGCAGGCGGCGGAGTACGGGCTGCCGCAGAATTCGCCGCAGCGCCCCGGAACGGACCTGTCTCCAAAGCAGCGTGACGAAATAAAATTCTGCGTAAAGGGAATCATCTGCTGTCTCGTCGTCCTTGCGATTGTATTTTTCTTCATGCTCCTGCCCTATCTCTTGGTATAAAACGCCGATTTGCACCAAGCGTCCCGCAGCATTCGCCGCGGGACGCTTTTTACGTCTGCTCCGTCCCGGGGAGAGACACCGTATTGATCTGCCGACCCTCTTCTTTTGCCATCTTATACATCTCTTCGGCGATCTTTTCGGCGCAAGCCGTCGTGATGCACGCCGCCCCCGCCTTTTGCAGGGCGCGCAGCTGTTCGGCGTTCTCCACGCCCGAGGCGTCCACCCTGATCTTTCCCGCGCTCACGCGGAGCGCGCGCAGGACGAGCTCGGTCTCCCCCCGCACGCAGACGGCGTCCGCACCGCCGTCGCAGGCGCATCTGACGGCAAGCGCGACTTCATCCGAAGAGAGCGTATGATCTTCGACGGAGACGACCAGCGCAAGTTTTCTCGCCGTCTTTTTGAGCTTTTTGACCTCCCGCTTCAAATAGCCGAGGTTGCCCGCTTTGAGGGCGGAATAACAGAGGACGAGCCGTATCTCCTTTGCGCCCGCGGCGATCGCCTTTTTCGCCTCGTACCGCTTGACGGAGAGCAGCGTCTCGCCCGTTCCGCCCACGAGCGCGATGACATAGCTCTCGCTCTCGGCAAGATGGCGTTTGGCGGCGGCGATCCCGACGGGAGATACCAGCACGCCGTACGAAAACAGCTTCCGCACGCAGTTGCATGCCGATTTCAGTGTAAATTTGTCCGTTTCGCGGCGCGAGGCGTCCACAATGAGTTTATGCAGCGAGACGGAGATCTCCGCCTCCCTTCTCGTCCGTTTGAATTCTCCGTATTCCGCAGCCTCCGCCGCGGACAGTATCATCTCATCCATACGCCCTATCTTTCCCGAAAATCACGGAAAATATTCCCGAAAAACGCAATTTATGACAGTCCTTTGGCGCTATACTGGCAGCATGACTATCTCCGTTCAGGGCGCGGGAGCCCTCTATACGCTCATCGTCCTCATCACCGTCGTGATCGCCGTGCATCTTTTTAAGCTCATCCGCCTCGGGCTGCGCATGCGCAAACATCTCCCCGCCGAGGAGCCGAAAAAGGACCCGCCCGCCGCGCCCGAGCCCGTCTACTATATCGTCGAGAAAAAGAAAAAGCGCACGAAGTCGTCCTATTCCGACCCCAAGCGCATTTCCTTCAAAGATTGAACCGCCCGGAAGGGCGGTTTTTCAGTCCTCGTAGTGCTCGACGTTCTTTCCGCTGTCCCACAGCCGTTCGAGATAATAGAACTGTCTCCACTCCTCGTTGAAGATATGGATGACCACGTCGCCGTAGTCGAGCACGCTCCACCTTCCCTCGCGCGTGCCCTCCGTGCGGACGGGAGACAGCCCCTCCTTTTTGAGTTTCTCTTCCACATTGTCGCCGAGCGCTTTCACCTGCGTCGTCGATTTGCCGCTCGCGATCACGAAATAGCTGCAAACGACGGTCTGCTCTTCCACCTTGATGATGACGATGTCCTCCGCTTTCTTTTCGGAGAGCGCGGCTGCCGCTGCCCGCGCAAGTGCGTAACTTTCCATAAATTCTCCTCTTTTCTCAATATTTTAGTATGTTTATGTCTGACATAGTACTATGCAAATTTCAAGTTTCCACAATTTGCTTGCGTTTTTCCCATTCATACGCCTCCTCGGTCAGCCGGCAGATCTCCCCTCCTTTGGAGCGGAGATGGTCGATCTGCAAAGCGAGACTGCCCAAAAAACAGGCGTCGAGGTCGGAATAGAACATCTCGCGGAGCTTGGCGATTCCGGCGAAATCACGGTCGGATTCCAAGAGGTCGGAGAGATAGATCAGCTTTTCGAGCGTGCCCATCCCCGCCCTGCCGCTCGTATGATAGCGGATGGCGTCGAGCACCTCCCCGTCCGTGACGCCGAACACGTGTTCCGCAAGGTAGGCTCCCGTAAATTGGTGCATGACGGGCGCCGGGACGCCTTGCGGGATGTCGAACCCCGCAAGCAGGTAAGAGGAGAGCGGGACGGACTTGCCGCAGTCGTGCAGCGCCGCCGCGAGCAGCGCCTTCTCCTCGGGAATGTGCAGACTCTTCGCCCTGCCGCACGCCATGAGCGCCACGCGCAGGCTATGCTTTCTCCGCTCTGCGCTCTCGAGCTTGATCGCGGAGGGAACGGCGGGATAAGAATAGAGACCGCTGCGGCGGATATAGGCATAGACCTTTCCGTCGAGGGCGCGCGGACGCTTGCCGAACGCGAGCAGCGTGCGAATCGCCGTCGAGGAAGTCCCGTCCCCCCGGAAGGGAAGCTCCGTGAAGTCGGCGGAAAACCGCTCGCGGAACGCTTTCACCGCGCCCCCGGAGAGGGGCTCGTTGCGCGAGACGACGGCAAGTTCGGCGTTGGAGAGGATATCGTCCGGTTCCTTCCACGTGGGGAAGTCCGCGAACATATCCGCGCCCATCAGAAGAAAGATCTTCGCGTCGGGATAGAGTTCGCGGAAGCGGCGGCAGGTGAGATAGGTGTAGCTCATCCCCTCGCTCTCGATCTCGAAGTCGCACACCTCCGCTTTTTTGACTCTGCGGAAGGCGAGTTTCAGCATGTCGAGCCGCTGCGCACCGGAAGCTTTTGCCCCGTCTTTTTTGTGCGGTGCGACAAAAGAGGGCACGATAAAAATTTTATCGAGCCCGAGCACGTCAACGGCGGCACGCACCAGAGCGACGTGCTCGCTATGAACAGGGTCGAACGACCCGCCGAATACAGCGATTTTCATGTGTCCATTATACTATACTTTTTTGCGCTTTGCAAGTTTTGAAGAAAAAATTTTTGTCAAAAATCTCGTTATGCGCAAACTTCCCATTCTTCTCGATATTCTGTTCTATTCGGTATCGGCTTGGTTTCTCTCCGCGGGCATTCTGCGGTACTTCCGCGTGCCCTTATGGCTGTCCGTTCTTGCCGCCACGCTCCTCGCACTCGCCGTCGGCGGCGTCTGCGCGCTCCTGCTTGTCTCGCGCGGCAAAAAAAGGTATCTTTCCAAAGCCGAACGGGAGAGGCGCGAAAAACTCATGCTGCACCTTGCCCTCGAGCGGGAGGAGAGGACCCGCAAACTGTTCGAAAAAGCGTTTGCGCTGGACGGTAAAACGGCGGCTTCGGACGACGACGCCGTGACCGCAGACGGCGAGAAGTTCGTCCCTCTCTTCCGCTTGCAGCCCCTCTCGGCGGACGCCGTCGCCGTCCTCCTGCGCAAGTTCGGCGACGAACCCTTTACGCTCGCCTGCAACGCGCTGTCGCCCGAGGCGGAAAAGCTCCTCTGCTCGTTCGGCAGGAAGGTATTCGCCGCGGACGAGGTGTTTGCCCTCTTCGAGCGGACAAAAGCGACTCCCGAAAAACTCATCTGCGGAGAGATCCCGCGCCCGAAAGGACGGGCAAAACTCAAACGCGCCTTTTCGAAGCGCAATGCACGACCCTTTTTTACGGGGGGAATCCTGCTGCTCTTCATGAGCCTGTTCACGATCTTTCCCCTCTATTATCTCGTCGCGGGATGTATCCTGCTCGCTTCCGCGGTCTGCGTGCGCATTCTCGGCTACGCATGACGCGCCACAACCCGAAAATTTTGCTCGAAAAAAGGGAGACTTCTGTCTCCCTTTTTTCTGCGAAGCGCACGGCGGGCGCGGTCTTTTCAGGAGCCGAGGGACAAGATCGCCTCACCGATGCGCGCGATGACGTCCGTCGCATCGGGGCTGTACTCTCCCATCGCGCGGGCGGCGAGCTCCCCCGCCCTGCCGAAGATATAGCTTGCGGCGACCGCCGCGTCGAAGGCAGAAAGTCCGCGCGCCGCGCTCCCCGCGATCAATCCCGAGAGCGCGTCCCCGCTGCCGCCCTTGGCAAGACAGGGCGACCCCGTCGGGTTGCAAGCGGTATGCACGCCGTCCGACGTCACCGTCTCATGGCTTTTGAGGGAGACGACCGCGCCGTATTCCCGCGCGAACTGCTCCGCGAGGGCGATGCGGGAGCGGGAGACCTCCTCCGCGGAGATTCCCGTCAGACGGGCGAACTCCCCGATGTGCGGCGTCAGGACGACGGCGCAACGCTTGTTCTTTAAGACGTCCTTCCCGAAGCGGGCGAGCGCATTCAAGGCATCCGCGTCGAGTACGAGAACGCCCCGATAGTCGGAGAGAAGCATGCAGATGCGCTCATAGAGCGCCGCGCCGACCCCTGCGCCCATGCCGAGCGCGACCGCGTCCGCATTTAGCACCTCCTCCCTGTCCCATCCCCGCACGATACAGGCGGGCATCCGCAAAACGTAGGGAAGAGGGTCGCCCGCGACAAACAGTTTGGTGTACCCCGCGCCCGATTTGAGACAGGCGAGCGCGGAGAGCACGCCCGCGCCGGGAAACGCCGTTCCCGCGACGATCGCCGCCGTCCCGCATTGCCCCTTGTGCAGCTCCTTCTTGCGCTGCGGGAAATATTTTCCGATCACACTGTCGCAAAGTTTCATGATCTCACCGAGACCTCCGCCGAGGAGAGCGCGCAGAGCACGCCGTCCCGTTCGATTTCCAGCCTGCCGT
The DNA here is from genome assembly GCA_947625385.1 of uncultured Clostridia bacterium. Taxonomy (GTDB): domain Bacteria; phylum Bacillota; class Clostridia; order Christensenellales; family Borkfalkiaceae; genus Gallimonas. The sequence continues at coordinate 38,214 of CANQOB010000011.1, read as the reverse complement.
CGGGCAGAATCCGCACCGCGCATGCGGGATATGTGCGGTCCCCCTCCGTCACCCGCACCGTCTCGCCGAGAAAGCGGACATAGTGCAGATACTCGGAAAAGTCGCTCGCTTCGAGAAAGTTTTCGATGAGCGCTTCGCGCGCTTCGTCTGCGGAAACGGCGCGTCCCGCCGCCTCCGAGAGGGTCACGGCGATGCCGCCGAGGGCGGACACGTCGTTGGAGACATTGAGTCCGATTCCCACGATGCTGTGGTCGACAAACGCACCCGACAGCCCGTTTTCGATGAGAATCCCGCAGAGTTTCCTGCTCCCGACGAGGACGTCGTTCGCCCATTTGATCTGCGGTTTTGCGCCGAACCGCTCCGCCGTGCGGCAGACGGAGACCGCCGCATGCGCCATGACGAGGAAGGCGTCCGCGGCGCGGAGACGGTCGTGAAAGAGCAGTGCGGAGAGATAGACGCCGCCCTCCTCCGACAGAAACGAACGCCCCTTGGTGCCCTTTCCGCCCGTCTGGCGGCGGGCGCATACGATGACGTCTTTGCGCTCCGAAAGATAGCGCTTGATGTGATCGTTGGTGGAGGAGACCTCCTCCAAGAGCTCAATCTTCATCGATTCCTCCGAGCGCGGCGCGCGCCGTATCGGCGTCGTATCCCTTGGAGAGAAGATAGGAGAACGCCCGTCTGAGAGTCGCCCTGTCCGAGAGATCTTTTCCGCGCAGATATTTGGCAAGCTGTGCCCGCGCGCTCTCCGTCTCGTCGCCGAGCGCCCCCACCGCCGCCTCGATGTCCCCGTCGGGCACGCCCTTGCGCTTCAATTCGAGCGCGATGAGCCTTCCTCCCTTGCGCCCCCGCGCGCTCTCGGCATAGCGGGCGGCATAGACGGCGTCGTCGAGAAATCCGTACTCCTTCATTTTTTCGACGACATAGTCGGAGACGTCCTCCAAATAGCCCTTCTTGTGAAGGAAGCTGCGCACGTCCCGTTCCGTTTTCATGGTCGCGGTGATGTGCGTGAGCGCTTTGTCGAGCGCAGTTTGTTTTTCGCTCTCGAATTGCATGGCGGCGAGCTCCTCCTCGGAGACGCTCATCCCCACTTTCAAGCGGAATTTGACGACGGTCTCGAACTGCATCCCGCAGTAAAATCTTCCGTCGATCGAGAGATTGCAGCGCTGCTTGTCCTTTTTTTGCGGCGCGATCGCGGTGATCACAGGCATTTCTTCCCTCCCTACTTTTTCCCGTCGGCGGGCCAGACGCGGTTCTCGGCGAACCATGCGCTCTCTTTGAGTACAACGGTGCCGTTGCTCCCCTCCACCGAGACCTCTCCCCCGTCCGATGAGACGACGACGGTGCCGTTGAAGGGCGAATATCCGTCCGCACTGTCGTCGGCGAGCGCGGTGACGTAAATGCGGCTCGTGTAGGGCGCGATGCGGTCGATCATCGCCTGCGTCGGGAAGGAGGTCGCGTACTCCGAGGAGCCCGCGCAGCAGCAAATGCAGACGATCTCGGGGCGGATGACTTCGAGAAGCGCTTCCGTCGAGGAGGTCGCACTGCCGTGATGCCCCGCCTTGAAGAGTTTGACGCGGGGCAGGTCGTTGTATTGTACGAGATATTCCTCCCCCTTTTCTTCGAGATCGCCCGTGAAGAGATAGTGATTCGCCCCCTGCGTAAAGAGCAGGCAGACGGAATAGTTGTTCTCGTCCGAGGATTTGTTCTCGTAATAGTAGTTGTAGAGAATCTTCATGGTGACCCCGCCGTCGCCGAGGGGATAGACGCGCTTTGCGTCCCCTTCCTCATTCCAGCATTGCAGAGCGGTGTAGTGCGCGGCGCCCGCCTCCACTTCGGCGTCGCGGGCGGCGAGGTATTGCCCGTAGAGCGAGAGATTGCCCGAAGAAGTCTCGGCGGATTTGTTCGTCAGGGGAAAGTCGATCACCGTTCCGACTTCGAATCGCTCGAAAATGCCTTTCTCCTTCGCCGTACCCACAAAGCCCGCGATATGGTCTTGGTCGGCATGCGTGGCGATGACGTATTCGAGAACGCCGTCCTCGCTGTGCGCCTCCACATAGTCCCCCACCGTCTTGGCGCTGCTCTGACGGGAGCCCGCATCGATGAGGATGTCCGTCTCGCCGTACTGTATGTAGATGCTGTCCCCGGTGTATTTGTTCCCGACGTCGAGAAAATGGACGGAGAATTCCCCCGTCCGCACCGCTGCGTCGGGGCTCTCCCGCAAAACCAGATACCAATAGATCGCTGCGGCGGCAGCGACGAGCAAGAATGCGAAAAACAGCGCCGCCGCGAGCCGGAATCCTCTCCGTCGGGCGCGTGATCTCTTTGCCATATTTTATAATTTCACTCCGTTGAATTCGAGCAGCGCGCGGGCGCTCTCGATGCTGTCCTTGCCCGTCCTGTTCTTGATGGGAGCGAATTCCCGCTCGCGCACCACCTCGAAGGGCAGACAGCTCCCCGCAAGGCGCACCATGTCGAGAATGAGCGTCTCGAACTTGTAGCCGTTCTCTTCGGCGGGGATGATGAACTCTCCCCGTTCGTTCATGTAGGGAATCTTCTTCTTCACGATATGGACGGGAATCTCTTTGTCCGCGATCGTTTCGAGTTTGCTCCGCGAGAAGAGATAGTTGAGGATGACGCCGCTCCCGTAGGTGAGCCTGCCGTCCCTCTCCCGCGCGTTCGCCATCTGCGGGGAGAGCTCATAGTACTCGATGACGGAGGGAAGCCCGTCTTCGAGGCATAGAACGCCCACGCGCTCCTCGGGGCTCGCTTTCGGCACGACCTTTGCCCCGCACGCACAGCCGGAGAGCAGGGTCGCGCCCACAAAGAGCGGGTCTGCGATGCGTTGCAGAACATTGTCCACGGCAAAAACGTTCAACCAGCGGACGGCAGGAAAGTCGCGCAGAACGTCCGCCTTGGTGAGAGAGCGGTACCAACCGCCGTTTCCGTTGGGCGAGAGCACGGGTTTGCCCCGTCCTTGGAGCAAGATCTTCCCCTCGAAGTCCACGGAGGGAAGCATCTCCTGCACGAAGAAGCGCACGAAGCTCTCCGGGTAGCCGAAAAAGGCGTGCCGCTTGAAAAATGCGCGCGTGATCTCGTCGTTCTCGGCGCTCGTCATGACGAAGAGCGGGACGAAAGCGCCGCAGACCTCACACGTTCCTTTGAGATTTTCGATGAGCTGCCCGAAGATATAGAGCGGACGGGTGATGCCGATATCCACCGTGCCCTTGGGTCCGTCCGCGCCGAGACGGGTGCCTTGACCGCCCGCCAGAAGGACGGCGGCGACCTCCCCGCTGCCCACCGCGCGCTTTCCCTCCGCGAGGTACTCCGCCCTCGCGCGCGCGATCTCCGCCTGCGTCACCGGCTCCACGGGCTCGATCTTGCCCCTCTCCGGCAGGGAAGGGCGGCGGCGCAAAAGCTCGTAGTCGAAGCTGTCGAGAAGGCGGTAATACGCCTCCCGCTCCGCCGCGGGGAGCGTATCGTCCAAAAGATGCGTCTGACCGTATTTCGTGAGCTTTTCGATGAGATCCATGAATCGTCCCTTTCCGTATTTTTCCTTTTTATCAATATTATAAAAAAATCGGACGGGGTTGTCAATCCCCCGTCCGCGAATTTTTCCGCTCACTCCCGATTTCCGCTCTCCGCGCCGTGCACGACGACCTGCGGGAACGGAATCTTGATTCCGTTCCTGTCGAAGAGAAGTTTGAGCTCGCAGTTGAGGTCGCGCTGGACCTGCACGAAATTTTCCTCCTTGCAGGTCGCGCCGAACAGGAGAACGACGCTCGAACTGTCGAGCGTGTCCACATTGAGGTAATCCGGGCCCGAAACGATCGCGGGAATCTTCTCGCGGATGGCGTCCTTGTTCGCCTCGAATACCGCGCGCACGCGGTCGAGGTCCTCGCCGTAGTCGACGCCCACCTTGACCGTCGGGTAGGAATTCGCGCGGCTCTGGTTGACGTACACTTTGATGGTGCTGTTGTTGGCGACGCGCACGTCCCCGCTGTAATTGATGAGACGGGTATTGCGGAAGCCGATCTCCTGCACGGTGCCGCGCCAGCCGTCGATGACGACGATGTCGCCCACTTGGAGGGTGCCGTCGCTCACGAGGAAGATTCCCGCAACGACGTCGGCGATGAGACTCTGCATGCCGAGCCCGACGATGAGGGTCAAGAATCCCGCGCCCGTGATGAGCGCGCCCACGTCCACGCCCCACATGGCGAGGATGACGAGCACGCCGACCAGCCAGACGACCACTTTCGTAATGGCGGAGACGAGCTTGCCGATCGTGACCCTTCTCGGGCTCCCGCGGAACACGCGGGAATAGATGAGACCCAAAACGTACAGCACGAGCAAGACGACGAACAGCGTCTGCACGCTGAAAATGAGCGAGGTGGATTTGCCGATGATCTTGCCGAAGATGGTATCGTCCGTATGACTTGCGACGAATGCGTCGATGTCCTTCGCAAAGACGAAAGAGAGCACGGTGGCGGCCGCAAAGAGGACGAGGAACACAAGACCTGTGATTTTGAGCGCTTTTTTCCGTTTGTCCCGCTGCTCGGGGGACAGTTCGCGTTTTTCCATATTTGACTCCTTTCGGAGTATTATAGCCGTTTCGCCCCTCTCTGTCAAGAAAATCGCAAAAGAAAAGCCGATTTGTCTCCAAATCGGCTGAAAATGCGATACGAAAACTCAAAGCAGGATGCAGATCACGCCGCCCTTTCCCTCGTTGACGATGCGCGTCACCGTGCGGCGCATCTTTTTCTGCACGACCTCGCCCATCGAGCGGTTCTTGGCGGTGAGCTCTTCGCCGAGCATCTCTTTGAGCGTCCTGCCGAACATGTTCGTCTCCCAGACGCGGGCGGGCTCCGCCGCCATGTCCTCGCTGATGCGCTTGACGAACGCTTCGCTCTGTTCGAGGCTGCCGAGCGCGGGGTGCACTTCCCCGCTCACATCCACGCGGATGATGTGGTAGCTGGGCGCGTCCGCATGCAGGTTGACCCCGACTCTTCCGCTCTTTTTGACGAGTTTGGGCTCCGAGAGGCTCATCTCGGGGAATTCGGGCGGCACGATGCCGTAGCCGAACTCCTGCGCGTCGGCAAACGCCTTCCCCACCCGCGCATACACCTTTTTCGCCTCCGTGAGCCCGACGACATAGCTCATGAGCGCATATTCGTCGCCGATGTCCGCGCCGCACTGCTCGCCGAGCACGCGCAGGAATACGCCGTCCTGCGGCTCCACGCGGCAATGCGCTTTGCCGGTTGCGGCATCGAGCACGAGAGAGACGGGGGGCTTCAAGCGCGCGCTTCCCGCAAACATCGTGTCGAGAAGAGCGCAGTCGCACATCTTGCCGATCTTCGGCGCGACCTCGCGGATCCCGCCCAAAAGCTCGGAGATGATGGGCGTATCCGCATCGAGACAGCGCATCCAATCGGGAATGTCCACGTCGATGGAGAGGACGGGGAACTCATAGAGCACGCGTTCGAGCACGGCGGAGATCTCCTCCTGCCCCATCTCTTCGACGTTTGCCGCGATGACGGGCGCCCTGTATTTTTCTTCGAGGGCGGCGCGCAGGCTCTCCGCGCCCGAGGGCTCCCGGCAATTCAGAAGGACGACGAAGGGTTTTCCGATCGCGGAAAGCTCCTTGTACGCCTCCTCCTCGGCGGGCAGATAGGCATCGCGGGAGATGCCCGCGACGGAACCGTCCGTCGTGACGAGCACGCCGATCGTCGCATGGTCGCGCACGACCCTGCGCGTTCCCTCCTCCGCCGCGGCATGGAAGGGCATGGGCGCATCGTCCCACGGGGTCTTGACGAGGCGGGGACTGCCCTCCTCCTCAAATCCCGCCGCGCCTGCCACGGGAAATCCCACGCAGTCGATGAGGCGGATGCGCGCGACGGCGTCCTTGATCTTGACCTCGACCGCCTCCTCGGGCACGAACTTGGGCTCTGTCGTCATCACCGTCCTGCCCGCCGCCGACTGCGGCAGTTCGTCCGTCGCGCGGCGGCGTTTCTCCCCGTCGATGGACGGAAGAACGAGTTCCTGCATGAATTTTTTGACAAAAGTCGATTTTCCCGTGCGGACGGGTCCGACGACGCCGATGAAGATATCCCCTCCCGTGCGTTTTGCCACGTCCTCGTAAACACCGAATGATTCCATAAACTCCTCCGCCGAAAATGCTTGCTACGATACAGTATGACGGAGGACGGAAAATTATTCCGAAAACCTTTTGAAGAAGGAGAGCGCCGTGAGCGCGGAGGGCAGACGCTCCTGCCAGCTCGCCTCGTTGTGCTCGCCGCCCTCGGAGAGGGAAAAGGTGAACGGAACGCCCTGCTCGAAGAGGACATCGACGGCTCTTTGCAGGCAAATACGGATGCCCTCGTGCGCATGATATTCCTTTTTCCCGTAATCCAGATAGATCTCGCTGTCCTTGGGGAGACGGGTGAGCATGCGCTCGGCGCCTTCCTTCACCCACAGGCTGGGAGAGAGCGCGACTGCCGCGGAAAAATACGCGGAAAACTCCGCCGCGGCATAGAGCGCCATAAGACCTCCCATCGAACTTCCCATGACCGCCGTGTTCTCCCGTCCCGCAAGGGTGGGATAGCGCGCGTCGATCATGGGCTTGAACACGCCCGTGAGCCAGCGCATGTGCGCCTCCCCCGCGCCGCATGAAACGAATTCCCCGTGGCGGAAGGGATAGGGCGAATATTCGCTCAGACGGTGCTCCTTGCTGCAATCGACGGCGGCGACCAGGACGCGCATGCCGAGTTTTTGCAAGATCTCGTGAATCGCGATCGCCTTGCCGTAGGGCGCGGTCTCGTCGAAGAAGGCGGTCTGCCCGTCGAAGAGATAGAGTACGGGGAATCTCCCCCGTCCTTCGGGGATATAGACGCGCGCGGTGCGCTCTTCCTCCCCGCCGGGAGAGGGAACTTTGACAGAAAACGTATCGAACATCACATGACCTCCCATACCTTTATTATAAGAAGGGAATCGGGCGATGTCAAGAAAAAATTTTCGTGCGAAACAAGATTTTACGGCGCAATCATTGACAAAACGCGCAGTATTTTTTATAATACAGGTATGATCACCGTTACAGAAGTTACCACGAAAAAACAGCAAAAGCAATTTGTGGAATTCCCCCTCCGCCTCTACCGTAACGAGCCGAACTTCGTTCCGCCGCTCTACGGGGATGAAATGCGCCTGTTTTCCCCCGATTATCACTACTATGACGATTCGGAAGCCGTCTACTATCTCGCCGAACGGGACGGAAAGACCGTGGGGCGCATCTCGGGCATCTTGCAGCGCGCCGCCAACGCCAAGTGGGGACAAAAGCGCGTGCGCTTCACCCGCTTCGACGCCGTTGACGACAAGGAAGTCGCCGCCGCCCTCTTCTCCGCAGTGGAAAACTGGGCGCGGGAGAAGGGAATGGAGGAGGTCGTGGGTCCCCTCGGCTTTTCCGACCTCGAACGCGAGGGGCTGCTCATCGAGGGCTTCGGCGAGCTGTCCACCTTCGAGGAGCAATACAACTATCCCTACTATCAGGCGCTCATCGAGGGGCTCGGCTATGAAAAGGAAGTGGACTGGATCGAGCACAAGCTCTATCTCCCCGAGGAGGAGAACGTCAAGCTCGAACGCATCTGCGAAAAGCTCATGGAGCGGTACCGCCTCCACCTCGGCGTGGCGAAAAATACCAACGAATTTCTCAAAAAATATGCGGACAAGTTCTTTGCCGTGCTCGACGAATCCTATCGGGACATCTACGGCACCGTGCCCTTTACGGACAAGATGAAAAAGGAGCTCATCAAGAGCTTCCGCCAGATCATCGATCTGCGCTTCGTGCGCGTCGTGCTCGACGAGAACGAAGATCCCGTCTGTCTCGGGCTCTGCTTCCCCTCCATCGCAAAGGCGGTGCAGCCCTCGGGCGGCAGACTCACCCTTCCCACCCTGCTGCGCATCCTCCGTTCGGTCAAGAAGCCCGAGATTCTCGACCTCGCCCTCGTCGGCGTGGTGGACGAATACAACAACAAGGGCATCGGCTCCGTGCTCATCACCGAGGTGATGGGCATGATGCGCGAGCTGGGCGTCAAGTACTGCGAGACCAACCTCAATCTCGAAGAGAACTACAACATCATCAACCAGTGGAAGGTGTTCCGTGCCGAACAGCACAAGCGCAGACGCTGTTTTGTCAAAAAACTGTAATTTTTCGGCAGGTACGCCATGAAACTCGATTTTCTCTCCGTCGCCTACTTTCTCTGTCTCTTTCTTGCCGTGGGCTTTGTCGTGCTCATGTACTTTCTCTTGCGCAAACAGAGCCCGAAGATGCAGAGGATGGTGCTCCTCCTTCTCATGATGGTGAACATCTTCCAGCATCTTGCCAAGACCTTTGTCTGGCCGCACTATTGGGGCAGGATCGATTCCCCCTTCGCCTTTGAAAACACGGCGTACAACGTGTGCGCCTTCCTCATCCTCATCTCCCCCTTTGTGCTGTACTGCAAGTCCTCCGCGGTCAAGGACTTTCTTCTCTATGTCGGCACGGCGGGACCCCTTCTCGCCATCACCGTCCCCTACTGGTTTCAGGGACAGAATCTCTTCCAGTGGGAAGTCGCGCGCTTCTATGTCTGCCACAATCTGCTGATCGCGACCTCCGTCCTGCCGGGACTTCTGAAACTCACCAAGCCCGACTACAAAAATTTCTGGAAGATTCCCCTTCTCTTCTTTTTATCGCTCATCCTCATCACGTTCAACAATGTGATCTGCGTCGTCACGGGATTGCTGCCCGGAGGCGTGGAGAATCTCTATGAAACGCTCGCAAACTACGCAAATCCCTGCATGGTGATGCAGCCCAATCTGCCCGCGGGATTCGAATGGGTGCTCGATCTCATCAAGATCTTTACGCCGTCCGTCTTTCTCGGCGACGGCACGCGTCCGTACACCCCTCTCTTGTGGTATGCCATCCCCCTGTTTTTGCTCATTGCCATCCTCGCCTTCCTGCTCTCCGTTGCGCTGGATGCGAAGAGATTTTCCGCGGATATGCGCAGCCTCAAACAAAAAATACGCGACCTGCGCGGGCGCAAAAAGGAGTAAACCGTGCGTTTTACCGACTTTTTGAAAACTTCCTATACCTGTTACCACGCCGCAGAGAACGTTTCCCGCATGCTCGGCGAAGCGGGCTTTACGCAGCTTTTCGAAGAGGAGCGCTGGCAGCTGAAAAACGGCGGCGCTTACTTCGTCGTCCGCGGCGGGAGCCTCGTCGCCTTCCGCTATGCGAAAGGCTGCCCCTACACGGTCGTCGCCTCGCACACCGATTCTCCCTGCTTCAAGCTCAAAGAGAACGCGCTTTCGGACGATCAATATACCCGTCTCAATGCGGAGCCCTACGGCGGCGGGCTGTGGTACACCTTCTTCGACCGTCCCCTCAAACTTGCGGGGAGGCGGGTCTCGGAAGAAAACGGCTCTCTGCAAACGACGCTGTTTGCAAGCGACTTCGACGTCGTGATTCCCTCCCTCGCCATTCACCAGAACAGGGACGCAAACGAAAAATTTTCGCCCAATTTGCAGACGGAACTTCCCCTTCTTTGCCTCGGCAAGGGCGACCTTGCTGCCCTCTTGGGGAATCCCCTCTCCTATGACCTGTTCGCCGTGCCCGACGCGGAGCCCGCGGTCTGCGGCGCCAACGGGGAACTGCTCGTCTCGCCCCGTCTCGACGATCTGACGGGCGTCTATCACGCCGCGGCTGCACTGCTTGCCGCCGAAAATCCCCGCAAAACGCTTCTTTGCGCCTGTTTCGAAGCGGAAGAGATCGGCAGCCGCACGGAAGCGGGCGCGGGCGGAGACCTCTTTGCAAGCGTGCTCGAACGGCTCGCCTCGGCAAACGGACAGGATGCGGAGGAGAAGCTCGTCTCGTTCCGCAGATCTCTGCTCGTCTCTTTGGACAATGCGCATGCCGTGCATCCCAACCATCCCGAGGCATGCGACCCCTCCAACCGCCCTCTGCCCGGCGGCGGGGTAGTCATCAAATCGCATGCGGGCGGCGCCTATGCGACGGACGCGCCGACGGGCGCGTTCCTCAAAAAGACGCTGCAAGACGCCGACGTCAAAACGCAGACTTTTTTCAACCGTTCGGACGCACGGAGCGGGTCCACGCTCGGGACGATTCTCCTCTCGCGCACGGGGATGCCCGCCGTGGACGTCGGCATCGCCCAGCTCGCCATGCACTCCGCGGCAGAGACGGTCGCCCTTGCCGACCTTCCTTTGCTCGGGCGCGCGCTCGAAGCGATCTATCGCGCATGATAGGATACGGGACCGCCCCGCGCTGCAACGCAGCGCGGGGCGGTTTTTTTATGCGGTTTTTTATTCGGTTTTGAGAAGCAATCCGTCCTCGTTCGCGTCGAGGATGAGCTTGCTCCCGGGGGCGGGGTCGTTTTTGACGATATAGCGGGCGATCATCGTCTCCGCGCGGGATTGGATGAACCGTTTGAGCGGGCGGGCGCCGTACACGCTGTCGTAGCCGCCGTCGGAGATGTACGCCTTGGCGCGCTTTGTGACTTCGAGGACGAGGGGCAGGAGCCGCTTCGAAAGACGCCCGAGCAAGATCTCCACGATTCCGTCCACATCCTCGCGCGTGAGCGGCCGGAAGGTGACGATCTCGTCCAGCCTGTTCAAAAATTCGGGGCGGAACGTGCGGCGCAGCAGCGAAGAGATCTGCTCCTTCGCCTCCTCGGAGATCTCCCCGTTCTCGATGCCGTCCGCGATGAACTGCGCGCCGAGATTGGAGGTGAGGATGATGACGGTGTTCTTGAAGTCGACCGTCCTGCCCTGCGAATCGGTCACCCTGCCGTCGTCGAGAATCTGCAACAGGAGATTGAACACGTCGGGATGCGCCTTTTCGATCTCGTCGAAGAGCACGATGGAGTACGGGCGCCTTCTCACCGCCTCGGTGAGCTCGCCTCCCTCCTCGTAGCCGACGTATCCGGGAGGCGCACCGACGAGACGGGAGACGGAGAATTTCTCCATATATTCGCTCATGTCGATGCGGATGAGGTTCTTTTCGTCGTCGAAGAGATTTTCGGCGAGGGACTTGGCGAGTTCCGTCTTTCCGACGCCCGTGGGCCCCAAAAACAGGAAGGAGCCGATGGGACGGTTGGGGTCGGAGATGCCCGCCCGCGCGCGCAGAATGGCTTCGGCGACCTTGGAGACCGCCTCGTTCTGCCCCACGACGCGCTTATGGAGATCGCTTTCGAGGCGGAGGAGCTTTTCGCGCTCCCCCTCTTTGAGACGGGCGACGGGAATCCCCGTCCAGCGCGAGACGATCTTTTCGATCTCCTCCTCGGTGACCTCGTCCTGCAAAAGGGCGTTTTCGCGGGACGCGACGCTCTTTTTCGCCTCTTCGAGCTGCTTTTTCAGCGCGGGAAGTTCGCCGTAGCGAAGCCTCGACGCCCGTTCGAGTTCGCCCCGCGTCATGGCGGTGTCGATCTCGCCCTGCATACGGTCGATCTGCTCTTTGAGCTCCTTTTCGGCGCGGATGGCGCCCTTCTCCTCCTCCCACTTCGCTTTCATCGCCGTGAATTGCTCCTTGCTCTCGGCGAGCTCTTTTTTGAGCGCCCCGAGGCGGGAGCGGGAGCCGTCGTCCCCTTCCTTTTCGAGAGCCTTTTCCTCCACTTCGAGCTGGATGATGCGGCGGTTCAACGCATCCATTTCGGCGGGCATGGAGTCGATCTCCGTGCGGATGGACGCCGCCGCCTCGTCAACGAGGTCGATGGCTTTGTCGGGCAGAAAACGGTCGGAAATATAGCGGTCGGAGAGCGTTGCGGCGGCGATGAGCGCGTCGTCGTGGATGCGCACGCCGTGGAAGATCTCGAAGCGCTCTTTGAGCCCGCGCAGAATGGAGACGGTGTCCTCCACCGAGGGCTCGCCCACCATGACGGGTTGGAATCTTCTGGAAAGCGCCGCGTCCTTTTCGACGTATTTGCGGTATTCGTCGAGGGTGGTCGCACCGATACAGTGCAGTTCGCCCCGCGCAAGGAGCGGCTTCAAGAGATTGCCCGCGTCCATCGCGCCCTCGCTCTTTCCCGCGCCCACGACGGTGTGGAGCTCGTCGATGAAGAGAAGCACGCCGCCCGCCGAACGCGTGACTTCCGCAAGCACGGCTTTGAGGCGCTCCTCGAACTCGCCGCGGTACTTTGCGCCCGCAATGAGGGCGCCCATATCGAGGGAAAAGAGCGTCTTTCCCTTCAAGCCCTCGGGGACATCCTCGCGCGCGATGCGCTGGGCGAGACCCTCCGCGATCGCCGTCTTGCCCACGCCGGGCTCGCCGATGAGGACGGGATTGTTTTTGGTCTTGCGGGAGAGGATGCGGATGACGTTGCGGATCTCCTCGTCCCGCCCGATGACGGGCTCGAGCTTATGCTCGGCGGCAAGTTTCGTGAGATCGGTGCCGTACTTTTCGAGCGCCTCGTAGGTCGTCTCGGGGCTGTCGCTCGTGACGCTTTGGTTGCCGCGCACCGCCTTCATGCCTTCGAGAAACCTCTCTTTGGTCACGCCGAAGCGTTTGAACACCTCTTGCAGCCTCCCCTCCGCGTTGTCGAAGAGGCACAAAAAGAGGTGCTCCACAGAGACGTAGTCGTCCTTCATCCCCTCGGCGAGCTTTTCCGCCTCGCCGAATATGCGCGCGAACGCAGCGGAGGCATAGAGGTTGGACGGGCTCACGTTGGAGACGCGGGGGAGCCTGTCGAGCTCCTCCTCCGCAACGCGGGAAAGCCCCTCCGCATCCACGCCCGCACGGCGCAGGATGCGCACGCATACGCCGTCCTTTTCGAGCAGCGCAGATAAAAGATGAAGAGCGGTCAGCTCCTGGTTTCCGCGGGCGACGGCAGCGCTCTGCGCGTCCTGAATCGCCTGAACCGTCTTTTTTGTGTATTTTTCGGGATTCATACGTCCCCCCTTTCCGCAGCGTAGGTTGCGGCTCTTTCTTTCGCTATTTATTATACCGCGTTTTTCCCGCGGCTAAACGAAAAAAGCTCCCCCGAGAACAGGAGAGCTTGCAAAAACCAACAAGGGCTACGGACTTCTCATTCTTCCCCGACCTCGGGAAGAATAATATCGGGTGCGGAATAGGAGAATACACAAGCCGACTCGCTCTTGACACCGGGACCCGGTCCCTCGTTAAGTTGCACATAGATAGAAGTTAAACGAATTTTTCCATCGATCTTGTCAAATGTGTATGTGAGAAGCCCATCAATGTTAACATACGCATACGTTCCATTTTCTGCATCATATTGATATGATTTATAGTCCAATGGCAAGGATTCCGTGAGCACTCCAACGATTACTATCATGTCACCGAATGCCACATCGGTCAATGCTGCCGTAGGAGATTTCGTTTTATACCATCCCCATCCATCCTCTTCAGGAGCTTTCGTTTGATACCACCCACCCTCTTTATCCTGTGCATAAATAAAGCTACCATCCTCCGTCACTGCCGCATATAGCTCGGGATAGTGACCTATCCACGTGGCAGTGCTCACGAATTGATCTTCCTGTTCCTGATCTTCAAAATCTGTAATGTAATTTTCTCGTAAATAAACTCTTTTGTCTTTTACGAAAGAGCGAATGCTCATCTTCAAAAAAGCATACGGATAACCCCATTGAATATGATAATCATCTGTCTCCACCGTCCATTCCCCTTCGACCGTGTACTCGGCGTCGGCGCGCTGAAAATACGTCATCGCCTCGTTCCATTCTTCCTCGGTGACCTCGATCCCCTTCGCGTTCTTCGCCTCTTCGATCGCGCGGTTCTCCGCCGAGCCGGGAGCACACCCCGCCATCGCGGCGCAGAGCACGACGGACAGCGCGACCGAAAAGAAAATTGTTTGCCGTTTCATTTTGAATTTCTCCTTTTTACAAAAATTAAGTACAATTTCTTTGTACTTTTACCTATATTATACAAAGAACTTGTACTTTTGTCAAGGATATGAAAACACGAATTCCCGAAAATATTAAATTTTATAGGCAGCAAATGGGCATGACGCAGGAAGAGCTTGCCAACCTGTTGAACGGGCGGAAGAGCCTTGTTTGCAACTACGAGACCGGGTACAGCACACCCGATATCTATACGCTCTGCCGTCTCGCCGAGATCTTCGGCATTACGCTCGACGAGCTCGTCGAATACGAGAGCGACCGGGAGTCTCCCTGAAAACACCAAAAAACAGTGCGTGGGCGATCGCAGACCCACGCACTGTTTTGCTTTCCGGACGCCGCGGCGTTATGCTTCCAAAATGTCCGTAAATTTTTTGCCGTATGTATAGCGGGCGACGGTGAGCGCGTTGCCGTCCTTGTCCGCCGCTTCATAGGTTTCGAACCAGTCGGGGTGGCGGAGATATTTGACGGCGATGTCGTCCCAGACGTAGCACCCCTTTTCGCCCGAGACAAAGGTCTGCTCGCGGATGCGGCGGGCGATCTTGCGGAGCAGCCCGTCCCCCGCGATCTCCTCCTCCTGAATATTGAAGAGCGGATGGCGGCAGGTGTCCATCGTGACGGCGACATGCGCGCGCCGTACGGCGGCGGAGAATGCGCTGCGGTTGAGGGCGTGGTTGAACTCGTAGCCGCGGTAGTTCGGCGTCTCCGCGATGTTCCCGCCCATAAAGACGAACCGCGTGCAGTTCCCTTTTTTGAGGATGTCTGGCACGACCGTCATGGGGCCGAGGCTCAACAGCACATACTCCTCTTTGAGCCCGCCGAGCCAGGTACGGAAGGGCACAACGGGAACGCTGCACCGCACGAATTTGAAGAGATTTCCCATGCCGTCCGAGCCGTGGATGTCTTTCAGGAAGCAAAACGGCTGTACCATGTCCGTGGTATCCACGATACAGGCGGGTTTCGAAGCACAATTTTCGACGAGCTTTTTTGCGTTTTCCAAAGCGACGGCGGGAGGCACGTTGCCGCCGACGGCAACGATGTCGACCGAATAGCCGTCCTCCGCCGCATGCGCCAAAAGGTCGGCGGTGGCGAGCGCGTCATCCAGCCCGTAGTCACAGCATACGATGAGTTTCACGGTTCACCTCACGAATTTGCCGTACACTTCGGAAGCGGAATCGAAATAGGCGAAAGTGTCGGGATATTGCTTGATGATGCGCTGTACCTGCGCGATGTTGCGCTTGCGGACAAGGCAGACGAGCATGCTCTTCTCGGTGTGGGAGTACATGCCCGTCGCGTGCATGAGCGTCACGCCGTGATGCGTCTTTTCCATGATCTCCTTGGCGAGCTCGTCGGGATGATCGGTGATGATCTGGAATTTGTAAGCCGTCTGCAAGCCGTGCAGGATGACGTCGGTCACCTTGCTCGTCACATACAGCGAGACGAGGGCGAGCAGAACGGGCATGAGGTTGACGGCAAAATTGTCCGCAAACGGCTCCCCCCACTTGAAGTACACGAAAAAGGAGGAGACAACGACGATCGCGTCGAAGATGAACGTCATCCAGTTGATGCTCATCTGCTTCCATTTCCTGTGGATGACGGAGGCGATGATGGACGTCCCGCCCGCGGTATTACAGCAGCGGAGCAGCACGGCGAGCGGAATGCCGAGAAGAATCCCGCTGGCGACCGCCGCCATGATGCCGTAGGCGATGGGCTCGCTCCCGGGCGGCGCAAAGAACTGCGGAAATCCCTCGATCTCGTCGAACAGGATGCCGAGTCCGGAGGAGAGGAGCATGGAGCCCGTCGAGACGATCGCTTCCCGCTTCCCCACGAGGAAGAAGGCGAGGAAAAAGAGCGGCACGCTGAACGCGAGCAAGAACCAACCCCAGCTGACGTGCAGCCCCGCCTGTCCGCAGAGATATTCGAGCAGGACGGACAGACCGTTGATGCCGCCCGGCGCGAAGTTGTTGGGCGTGACAAAGACATAGATGGCGAGGGCGCGCACGACGCCCGTGATGAGGACGGGCAGAACGCCCATCGTAAAGACCCAAGCGGTTTTTTCCCGCAACTTTTGTTTCTCCATACCTTACCCGGCGACCGTCCCTACATGATGTTTTTGACGCTTCTCGGGAACAGGGTGACGTCGCGGATGTTTTCCATTCCCGTGCAATACATGACAAAGCGCTCGAAGCCCAGCCCGAACCCGCCGTGCGGCACACTGCCGAAGAGACGGAGATCGAGGTACTGTTTGTAGGACTCCATGGGCATATTGCGCTCCCGCATCGCCGCGGCAAGTTTGTCGAAGTCCGCCTCTCTCTCGCTGCCGCCGATGATCTCGCCGATGCCGGGCACCAGAAGGTCGGTCGCAGCGACCGTTTTGCCGTCCGCATTCTGCTTCATATAGAAGGACTTGATCTCCTTCGGATAGTCCGTGACGAACACGGGGCGTTTGAACACGGTCTCGGTGAGGAATTTTTCATGCTCGCTCTGCAAATCGCTCCCCCAATGCACGGGGAATTCGAAATGCGCGTTCTCCTTTTCGAGAATGGAGACCGCTTCGGTGTAGGTGCAGACGGCGAAGTCGGAATTCACCACATGGGTGAGCTTTTCGAGGAGCCCCTGCTCGACGAAACGGTCGAAGAACGCAAGTTCGTCGGGGCACTCTTCGATCACCGCGCGGATGAGGTATTTGAGCATGTCCTCGGCGATCTCGATGACGTCGGGAAGCTCTGCGAACGCGATCTCGGGTTCGACGTGCCAAAACTCCGCGAGATGCCTCGTCGTATTGGAATTTTCGGCGCGGAAGGAGGGTCCGAAGGTGTAGATCCTGCCCAATGCCGTCGCCGCGACCTCCCCCTCGAGCTGTCCCGAGACGGAGAGCCCTGCCTTGACGCCGAAGAAATCGTTTTTGAAGTACTCTTCCTCCGTCCGATAGCTCGCGTTCCACGGCTGCGTGGTCACGCGGAACATCTCGCCCGCGCCCTCGCAGTCGCTCGCGGTGATGAGCGGCGCGTTGATGTAATAATACCCGCGCTCATGGAAATAGCGGTGAATCGCCTGCGCCGCGACGGAGCGGACGCGGAACACCGCCGCAAACGTGTTCGTGCGCAGCCGCAAGTGGGGAATCCCGCGCAAAAATTCGAGCGTGGTGCGCTTCTTCTGGATGGGAAACTCGGGCGGGCACTTGCCGAGGAGGACGATCTCTTTCGCATTGAGTTCGTTCCCCTCCCCTTTGAACGCCTTGACGACCGTCCCCTCGACTTTCACGCTCGCACCGAGCTTGGTCGCATCCGGATCCACCGCAAGCGCGTTTTTGTCGATGACGACTTGCAGTTTTCGGAAGCTCGTCCCGTCGGAAAGCTCTAAAAAAGCGACCTGCGCCGAATCGCGGAAGGTACGCACCCAGCCGCAAACGACAGCATCCGTGCCCACCATGTCCGAGGATGTGAGTACTTTTTCGATATCCGTATGCTTCATGGCATCACCTCAATATGCGCGGGCGAAGAATACCGTATGCTTCGCCTTTTTGCCGCAGCAGACGCAGGTCGGCATGTCCTCCCGTTCGTCGATGACGCGCGCGGTCGCCTGTGCGAACTCTTTGACTTTGTCCTCGCAAGCGCGCTCCCCGCACCAACCGGCGCGGACGAAATTTCCGCCGTCGACCGCCCTTAAAAGTTCGTCGAGCGAGCCGGCGTTCACGATGCGCGTCTGCATGCGCGCCTCCGCACGGCGATAGAGCGAGGCGCAGATGTCCTTGATGAGGGCGGAGACGCCCTCTTCCGCGCTGCCGAGGGGGAGTTCCGTCTTTTCGAGCGTATCGCGGCGCATGACCGTCATCTTTGCCTGTTCGATGTCACGCGGACCGAGCTCGATGCGGAGCGGCACCCCCTTCATCTCCCATTCGTTGAACTTCCATCCGGGGGAGTTGTCGCTATCGTCCACAAGCACGCGGACGCCCGCTTGTTTCAGCCTGTCCGCGAGCGCGCGGCAGGCGTCGAGCACGCCCTCCTTCTTCATGGCGATGGGGACGATGACGACCTCGTAGGGCGCAACGGGAGGCGGCAGAACGAGTCCGCGCGCGTCGCCGTGCGTCATGATCAGAGCGCCGATGAGACGGGTCGAGACGCCGTAACTCATCGTATAGCCGTATTGCAGCGTCCCCTCTCTGCCCGTAAACTGTATCTCGAACGCCTTGGCGAAATTCTGCCCCATGTAGTGGGTCGTGCCCGCTTGGAGGCTCTTGCCGTCGTGCATCATCGCCTCCATGCCGTACGTTGCGACCGCGCCGGCGAACTTCTCTTTCTCCGTCTTGCGACCCGTCAAAACGGGCATGCACAGCACTTCCTTGCAAAATTCCGCATAACAGGCGAGCATTT
Source organism: uncultured Clostridia bacterium (assembly GCA_947625385.1). Classification (GTDB taxonomy): domain Bacteria; phylum Bacillota; class Clostridia; order Christensenellales; family Borkfalkiaceae; genus Gallimonas. Next base: position 19,933 of record CANQOB010000011.1, on the reverse strand, counting down.
GCTGCGTTGCCGCTTCGGCTTCCTCGCCCGTGGCGAATACGGAATGCCCTTCCTGCCACAAAAATTCGCTCGTCCGAAGGAAGGGACGGGTGGTCTTTTCCCAGCGCATAACGTTGCACCACTGGTTCTGGCGGAGGGGAAGATCGCGCCAGCTCTCCACCCATTTGCCGAACATGTGACCGATGATGGTCTCGGATGTGGGGCGCACGACCAAGGGCTCCTCAAGCTTTGCGCCGCCCGCATGCGTGACGACGGCGACCTCGGGAGCAAAGCCCTCGACATGTTCTGCTTCCTTGGTGAGGAAGGACATGGGGATGAGCATGGGGAAGTAGGCGTTTTCTACCCCCATTTCCCGAAAACGGCGATCGAGCTCGCTGCGGATATGCTCCCAGATGGCATAGCCGTAGGGGCGGATGACCATGGTCCCCTTGACGGGTCCGTAATCGACGAGTTTGGTCTTGATCACGACGTCGGTGTACCACTGCGGAAAATCCGTCTCGATATCCGCGATCTGTGAAACGAAATTGTCCTTTGCCATATCAGTCTCCGAAATTTCAAATCATCGCCTATTATAGCACAATCGCATTTTGCGCGCAACTTTATTGGCGCACTTTTCCCTGCGCTTTGTAAAAATATTTGCATAAAAAAATCCCTTCTCCCCCATCAAAGAAGCGTTCGGTCCGCTTTTTACTTGACAACGGTTGTCATAAATCTTACAATAGAAATAGTTTACGGAGGAAAAAAGCGCATGAAATACCAGATCATGATCGGCATCCTGCTCACGCTTCTCGCGCGCAGAAAGGTGAGCGCGGGCGAACTCGCCGCCAAATACGACTGCTCGGTGCGCTCCGTCTACCGCTATGTCGAGGAAATGATCGTAGCGAACATTCCCATCGATATCGCACGGGGCGCAAACGGGGGCATCTTCATCTCGGACGCCTACAAACTCCCCAAGGGCTTTATGACGCGGGAGGAATACGGACGCACGCTCGACGCGATGCAGGCGATGCTCTCCGAGACCTGCGACCCCGTCCTCGAAAGCGCGCTCAAAAAAGTCTCCGCACAGGTGAAATCGGAGCGCATCGACGACAGCGTCTCGGGGAATATCCTCGTGGACAGCGGCACATGGGGCGACGAGCGGAAGTTCTCCGAAAAGCTCTCCCTCATCGAGCGCGCGACGGGCGAATGTATCGCCCTCGAGATCGATTACGTCTCCCGTACGGGCGAGCGGTCGCGGCGGGTCGTGCTGCCCCATTTGCTCGTCTATAAACAAAATATTTGGTACCTGTATGCGTTTTGCAGGACGCGGCAGCAATTCCGGCTCTTCAAGATCGGGCGCATGCGCTCCATCGTGGAGACGGGAGAAACGTTCCGACGCCTCCCCTTTTCGCGCGCAGACGTGCCTCTTCGGTTCTGGAAATCGGAGCAGTATTCGGATGCGGTGTTCGCCGTCTCCGAGGATACCTTGCCGTTCGCCGAGGAATGGCTCGGCATCGAGAACATCACAAAGGAAAACGGCGGGTTCGTCGCGAGGGTGACCTTGCCGGATGACGATCTGCTCGTCGGGAAGATTCTCTCGGCGGGCAGCGGGCTCGAAGTCCTCTCCCCGCCCTCCCTGCGGGAACGGGTGCGGCAGGCGGCGGAGGAGATCGCCGTCAGATATCGGACAAAGTAAGCAAAAAAGCAGACGCAAGGTCTGCTTTTTTTGATTCGAAGATTCCTTTATTTTCGCTTGGCGAGCCTCAAAAAGATCTTGGAGATCTCCACGAGCACAAGGGGCAGCAGGGAAAGCCCGAGGACGATGAGATATTGCTCCCATGTGAGATAGACGAAGGAGAAGAACGTATTGACCCCGGGGACGAGGAGCACGAACGCCGTGATGGCAAGAGAGCCTCCGACCGCGAGCGCCAAAACGGGATTGTGTCCGTTCCCGCGCGCGAACGCCGATGCGGTGTCCGAGCGCTGGTTCGCGCTGTGCACGAGCTGTGTGCCCGCGAGCACGGCAAACGTCATCGTCATGGCGACTTCGGGATTCGAGTAGCCGTAAAGCCCGATAAAATAGGCGGCAAGCGAGATCGCCGAGAGCATGAGCCCGTGGAATACGATTCTCAAAACCATTCCTCTCTCGAAGAGCGTGCCCGATCGCACGGGCGGTCTCTGCATGATGTCCTTCCCCGCGGGGTCGACGCCGAGCCCGAGAGCGGGAAGCGTATCCGTCACGAGATTGATGATAAGAACATGGACGGCGAGCACGGGAGGATCGAGATCGAAGGCGGTGGCGATAAAGATGAGCAGCACCTCGGCGATATTTCCGGCGACGAGGAACTGGATGACCTTGCGGATGTTCGCATACACCCTTCTTCCCTCGCGCACCGCGCTCTCGATGGTCGTAAAGTTGTTGTCGAGGAGAATGATGTCCGAAGCGTCCTTGGCGACGTCGGTGCCCGCCCCCATGGCAACGCCGATGTTCGCCGCTTTGAGCGCGGGAGAATCGTTGACGCCGTCCCCCGTCATCGCGGCGATCTCCCCCGTGCGTTCGAGGGATTGGACGATGCGCAGCTTATCCGACGGAGAAACGCGCGCGTAGACGGATGTCGTTCCGACGACCTTGTCGAGCTCTTCGTCCGTCATGGCGGCAAGCTCCGCGCCCGTGACGGCGGTATCCCCCTCGCGGAAGATGGAGAGCGACCGCGCGATGGCGACGGCGGTCGTCTTGTGGTCGCCCGTGATCATGACGACGCGGATGCCCGCGCTGTGGCAGGATTCCACGGCGGCTTTGACCTCCTCTCTCGGAGGGTCTATCATGCAGGTGAGCCCCAAAAAGGTGAGATCTTCCTCCACATCGTCCCCCTCGACGGGGATGCGGTCGATCGCGCGTTCGGCATAGCCGAGCACGCGCAAAGCCCGCGACGAACCCTCTTCCGCAAGGGCGAGCACGGTGGCGATCTCCTCCTCGGTGATGGGGCGGCGCCCTTCCTCCGTCGCAATGAAACGGCAATGGGGCAAGAGCTCATCCACGGCGCCCTTGGTGTAGACATGGTATGCCCCTTTTTGCTCTACGACCACGCTCATGCGCTTTCTGTCCGAATCAAACGGCTGCTCGAACCGGCGCGGGGAATCGGCTTTGACGCGCTCGGCGTCGAGCCCGAATCTCTCCCCGAAGAGAAGAAGCGCCGTCTCCGTGGGGTCGCCGAGAAAATCCCCCGTCTCCGTCTTTGCCGCATCATTGCAGAGGACGGCGGCATAAGCAAGGCGGGTCGCGTCCCCCTTGTCCGCCTCGGAAAATTCTCTGCGTCCGATCTCCTCCGCCTCGGCATAGTGGGTGACCGTCATACGGTTCAAAGTGAGCGTGCCCGTCTTATCGCAGCAGATGACGGTTGCGGAGCCGAGCGTCTCGACGGCGGGAAGACTCCTCACCAGCGCCTGCTGTTTCGCCATGCGCTGCACCCCGAGCGCCATGACGACGGTCGCCGTCGCGGGGAGCCCCTCGGGAATGACGGAGATCGCGAGCGAGATCGCGATGAGCACGCTCGACACCCATGTATTCGCCAGATCGTCACGGTGATAGATGAGTTGCAGGGCGAGAATGACGAGGGCGATCGCGATTCCGAGAAAGGACAGCGCCTTCCCCACGCCGTTGAGCTTCTTCTTGATGGGCGTTTCGAGTTCGTCCGTCTCTTCGAGCATCCCCGCGATCGAACCGACCTCGGTGCGCATCCCGGTGGCTACGACGACGCCCAAACCCGTGCCCGCCGTACAGACCGTGGAGGAAAATACCATATTCGTGCGGTCGCCGAGGGCTGCGCCCTCTTCGAGCGGGGTGACGGCGTCCTTTTCGACGGGGATGCTCTCCCCCGTGAGCGCGGACTCCTGCACGGCGAGATTGGCTTCCTCGATGAGGCGCATATCCGCGGGAACGACGCAGCCGTCCGCAAGGACAACGATGTCCCCGGGCACGAGCTCCTCCGCGGGGAGCACGCATTCCTTGCCGCCGCGTATCACGCGCGCCGTCGGGGCGGTGAGCGTTGCAAGCGAGGCGAGCGCATCCGCGGCTTTCTTCTCCTGAACGACGCCGATCGCGGCGTTGATGATGATGATCGCGAAGATGACCGCCGCTTCCGCGTAATCTTGAAAGACGATGGAGACGACCGCCGCGACGAGCAAGATGATGACCATGACGTCCTTGATCTGCTCGAAGATCATGCGCCAGACGCTTTTTTTCTTGCGCTCTTTCAAGACGTTTTTGCCGTATTCGGCGGTTCGGCGCTGCGCCTCTTCGGCGGAAAGTCCCTCCCGCGAAGCCCCCAGCTCCTTCAAAACGTCGTCAACGCCCCCTGTGTGCCATTTTCCGTCCATAAATCACTCCGAAAAAAGAAAATGCAATCTATTTTTATTATACCACGATTATAACACAATTAACATCTCCGTGCAAGCAATTTCCCACGGGGAGAACATGAAAACTGCCTGCGGAAACTCCGCAGGCAGCGCCGCCCTTCTCGGCGGTTCGTGTCATTCGGCTGCGCCCGTCGCCATGATGCCCGCGTTGATCAGGCTCGTGATGATGGCGTTCACCGTACTTGCGATCGCGGGAGCCCCCGCTTCGCCGGGATCGTCGATGAGCGGTACATTTGCCGCAACGGGGAGCGTCGCATCCGCACCGGGTTCCCCCTGCGGTCCCTGCGGACCTACGGGACCCTGCGCCCCTGCGGGGCCCTGCGGACCGGCTACACCCTGCAAGCCCTGTACGCCCTGCGGACCGGTCGCCCCGGTCGCGCCCGTGGCGCCCGTGGCGCCCTGCGGAATAGTAAACGTGAGCACGGCGTTCTCGCCGCCCGTGGAAGTCACGGAAGCAGCCGTCCCGGGCGCACCCGTGATCGTCTGTCCCACCGTGATGGTCGCGGGACCCGTCGCACCCGTTGCCCCGGTCGCACCCGTTGCACCAACCGCGCCGGTGGCGCCGGTGGCGCCCGTCGCGCCGCGCAGATAGACCGTTCCGTTGCAACCGCATGAATTGCCGCACGAATTGCCGCACGAGCACGGGCAGCCCCCGCACACCGCACAGCGTCTGTAAATCATCATAGTGTTTCCTCCTTGAAGGAGACGATGTTGCAAATCGTCCCGATTCATCATATCCTGTAAAAGAAAAAGAGGTGACACCATGAAAATTTCTCTCTGTATGATCGTAAAGGATGAAGAGTCCGTTCTCGCGCGCTGTCTCTCGGCGGCTGCCGCCTTTGCGGACGAGATCGTCCTCGTCGATACGGGCTCCTCGGACGGGACAAAGGAGGTCGCCCGACGGTTTACGGACAACATCTATGACTTTGCGTGGACGGACGACTTTTCCGAGGCGCGCAATTTCTCCTTTTCGAAGGCTACGGGAGACTATCTTTTTTGGCTGGACGCCGACGACGTCATCGAACCGCAGGAACAGAAAAAGGCGTCCGCGCTGCGCGCGATGTTGGAAAGCGACCGTCCCGACGTCGTGATGTGCAACTACCGCACGGGCGGGCTCGTCTATGCGCGGGAACGCTTTCTCAAAAACGTTCCCGAGGCAAAATGGCGGGGGCATGTCCACGAATGTATCGTCAGATTCGGAAAAGCAGCGCACTGCGATCTCACCGTCACCCATCTGCCGACGGAGCGCGACCGCGGGCGGCGCAATCTCGATATCTATCTGAAATGGGCGGAAAAAGAGCGGCTCGAAAGCCGCGATCTGTTCTATTTCGGTCGGGAACTCTACTATCACAAACTGTACCCGCAGGCGGTCGCAACGCTCGAAGAGATGTTGGCGGGGGATGGTTGGTACGTCAACAAGATCGAAGCCTGCAAGGTGCTCGCCGCCTGCCGTCGGGAGACGGGAGACAACAATGCGGCGCTCGAATCGCTGTTCCGCAGTTTTTTGTACGGCGAACCGCGCGCCTCCGTGCTCTATGAGATCGGGTGCCTCTTCAAGGAGCAAAAAAACTACCCTGTCGCAGTCTACTGGTTCGAAGCCGCGCTCGCCTGCCGCGACCATACCGCGGAGGGAGACTTCGAGCTGCCCGCCTGCCGCGGGATTTTGCCCGCGCTCGAACTCGTCGTCCTCTATCATCTGCTCGGAGACAGGGAAAAGGCGTTCGAATATCATAAAAAATCGGAGGCGCTCGCCCCCGATCATCCCTCGGTCGTCTTTAACAGAGCATATTTCGGCTCATAACTCATTCTCCCTGATCTCCACGGGGAAATTCTCCGTGAGAAAGGCATAGCGGAAGCAAGAGGGCTCATGGTCGCAGATCAGCCCCGCCGCCTGCAAGTGGGAATAGACCGTCACGGAGCCGAGAAAGCAAAACCCCCTCTTTTTGAGCGCGGCGGCGATCTCATCCGAGAGCGCGTTGCGCGCGACCCATTCCGTCGCGTGCCGCGGGTAGAGGTAGGTCTTTCCGCCCGTAAAGCTCCAAAGAAAGGCGGAAAACGTGCCGTATTCCCGCCTGATCTCCATAAATTTTTGCGCATTGCGGATGACGGCGCGCACCTTGCGGGGAGAGCGGATCATCCCCTCCGTAGAGAGAATACGTTCGACGTCCTCCTCCGTGTAGCGTGCGATCTTTTCGAAATCGAACCCGTCGAAACAGGCACGGAAGATCTCCCGCTTTTTGAGCATGAGCGTCCACGAGAGCCCGCACTGCATGACTTCGAGCATGAGAAATTCAAACTGCCTTCTCTCGTCGCGGAGCGGGACGCCCCATTCCGCGTCGTGATACGCTTCATTCAGCCCGCCGTCGAGGCACCACGCGCATTTGTGCATTTTATTCTCCTTTGGCGACGCGCTGCGTCAGATGTTCCTCAAAAAACGATCCAGCCCCGTCAGGCTCTCCTGCACGGTGACATGCGGGAACGCCTCGAAGCGCTCGCGGGAAGTCGTCCCCGTCGTGACGGCGGCAAAGTCGATCCCGGCGCGCATCGCCGCCTCGGCGTCCACAAGGCTGTCCCCGATATAGAGCGCCTGCGCGGGACTCGCACCCAGCGCGCGGGCGGCAAGCAATACGCCCTCGGGGTGGGGTTTTTCAAACGTGACGTCCTCGTTGCCGACGACGCAGCCGATGACGTCGGTGAGGGAAAATTTTTTCAGAATGTCCTCGATGCGGAACCGATGCTTCGTGGAGACGATGCCGAGACGGAACTCCCGCGCCCACGCGCGGAGGAGCTCCTCCGCATGCGGGAACAGCTGCGCGTCCGAGGTCATGACTTCATCCGCTTTGATCTGGAAATAGTCGAAAAACAGCTTTTCTTTGGCTTCGTCCCTCTCGCCCGTCAGCATGCGGAAGGCAAGATTTAAGGAGAGCCCGATCGTCTCCCGAATCTCGGAGACGGCGTGGGGCTCGTACCCGAGCCGCACAAGCGCATAGTTGATGCTCGCCGCGATCGATCGGGTCGTGTCCCCGAGCGTATAGTCGAAATCGAAAATCAAAGCTTGGTACATGGGGGTCATTCCCATTCGATGGTTGCGGGGGGTTTGGAGGTGATGTCGTACACCACGCGGTTGGCATGCTTGACTTCGTTCGTAATGCGGTTGGAGACGCGCTCCAAGACCTCGAAGGGAATGCGCGCCCAGTCGGCAGTCATGGCGTCCACGCTCGTGACGGCACGCAGGGCGATGACCTCCTCGTAGGTTCGGAAATCTCCCTGCACGCCCACCGTCTTGCAGCTCGTGACGGCGGCAAAATACTGCCATATCTTGCGGGAAAGCCCCGCTTTTGCGATCTCTTCACGGAAGATATAGTCCGCATCGCGCACCGTTTCGAGGCGTTCGCGGGTGATCTCGCCCATGATGCGCACGGCGAGCCCCGGACCGGGGAAGGGCTGCCGCCAGACGACCTCTTCGGGCAATCCGAGTTCGAGCCCGACCCTTCTCACCTCGTCCTTGAAGAGATCGCGGAGAGGCTCGACGATCTCCTTGAAGTCAACGACGTCGGGGAGCCCTCCCACGTTGTGATGCGACTTGATGACCGCGCTCTTGCCCTTTCCGCTCTCGATGACGTCGGGATAAATGGTACCCTGTACGAGGAAATCGACGGCTCCTATTTTATTCGCCTCCTCCTCGAACACCTTGATGAACTCCGCGCCGATGATCTTGCGCTTGGCTTCGGGGTCGGCGACGCCTTCGAGCTTTTTGAGAAACCGCTCTCCCGCATCCGCCTTGACGAGATTCATGCCGAGCTCGCCGCGGAACACGCGCATGACCTCCTCCGCCTCATACTTTCTGAGGAGCCCGTGGTCGACAAACACGCAGGTGAGGTTCCTGCCCACCGCACGGTGGACGAGGACGGCGGCGACGGCGCTGTCCACGCCGCCCGACATGGCGAGAAGCACCTTGCCTCCCGCGAGTTTCTTTTTGAGGTGGGCGATCTGCTCGCTGACAAAGCCGGACATCGTCCAGTCCCCTCTCGCTCCGCAGACGCGATAGAGGAAGTTCTCCAACAGTTTGTTGCCGTATTCGGAATGAACGACTTCGGGGTGGAACTGAATCCCGTAAATTTTCTTTTCCTCGCTCCCGTACAGCGCTACGGGGCAGCTCGCGGTGGAAGCAAGCCTGTCGAAGCCCTCGGGAAGGTCGACGATGCGGTCGGTATGGCTCATCCAGCAAATGCTTTTGGAGGGCACACCCTCGGACATGGGTGTGTCCTTTTCGATGCGAAGCTCGCGCTTCCCGTATTCGCTCGCCGTGGCGTGCTCCACCTTTCCGCCGAGCGTATAGGCGATGAGCTGCGCGCCGTAGCAGATTCCCAGCACGGGAATGCCGAGAGCGAGCACCGATTTATCGATATGGGGCGCGTTTTCATCGTAGACGCTGTTGGGACCGCCCGTGAAGATGATGCCGATAGGGTCGTACGCTCTGATCTCCTCCGCCGTCATGTCGCAGGGTTTCAGGTCGCAGTAGACTTTGAGGTCGCGCACTCTGCGCGCGATCAGCTGATTGTATTGCCCGCCGAAGTCGAGCACCAGAACTTTTTGATGTTGCATAACTCTCCGCCAAACGTAGTTTTCTTCTGCTAAGATCTGTATTGTTCAAAAACGCCCGCAAAGAACGGGCGTTTTTCTCAATTCCGCACTGTGTAGTTGGGAGCTTCCTTGGAGATGGAGATGTCGTGCGGGTGACTTTCCAAAAGCCCGGCGTTGGTGATGCGGATGAACTCCGAATTCGTGCGCAGAGACTCGATATCCGGCTTTCCGCAGTACCCCATTCCCGAGCGGATGCCGCCCTTCATCTGATAGATGATCTCCGAGACGCTTCCGCGGTAAGGGACTCTGCCCTCCACGCCCTCGGGAACGAACTTTTTCGCGTTCTCCTGGAAATAGCGGTCGCCCGCGCCCGCCGCCATGGCGGCAAGGCTGCCCATCCCGCGGTAGACCTTGAAACTTCTGCCCTGATAGAGCTCGATCTCGCCGGGGCTCTCCGTCGTCCCCGCGAGCAAGGAGCCAATCATGACGGCGCTGCCGCCCGCGGCGATCGCCTTGACGATGTCGCCCGAATACTTGATGCCGCCGTCCGCGATGATGCGTTTTCCGTGTTTATCCGCCGCCTCCGCGCAATCCATGACGGCGGTCAGCTGGGGCACGCCGATGCCCGCGACGACGCGCGTCGTGCAGATGGAGCCGGGTCCGATGCCCACTTTGATGACGTCCGCGCCCGCGTCGATGAGCGCTTCGGTCGCCGCGGCGGTCGCCACGTTCCCCGCGATGAGCGGCAGGTCGGGATAGACCTTCTTGATCGCCTTGACCTGCTCGATGACCTTGTGGGAATGCCCGTGCGCGGTATCGACGGCAACAATGTCCACCTTCGCTTCGACAAGCGCCGCGACGCGCTCCATCGTATTGGCAGCCGTCCCCACCGCCGCGCCGACGAGCAGCCTTCCGTTCTTGTCGCGCGCGGAATTGGGATATTGGATGGATTTTTCGATATCCTTGATGGTGATGAGCCCTTTCAGATATCCGTTTTCGTCGACGAGGGGCAGTTTTTCGATTCTGTGCTTGCCGAGGATGCGCTGCGCCTCTTCGAGCGTCGTCCCCACGGGAGCGGTGACGAGGCGGTCCTTCGTCATGACGTTCTCGATGGGCTGGTCGAAATTCGTCTCGAACCGCAGATCGCGGTTGGTGAGGATGCCGACGAGCTTGCCGTTCCTCGTGATGGGCACGCCGCTTATTTTATAGCGCTCCATGAGCGCAACGGCGTCCCGCACGAGATTGTCGGGTCCGAGGAAGAAAGGGTCGGTGATGACGCCGTGTTCGCTGCGTTTGACCCTGTCCACTTCCTTCGCCTGCGCTTCGACGGACATGTTTTTATGCAGGATTCCCATGCCGCCTTCGCGCGCCATGGCGATCGCAAGACGGCTCTCGGTGACGGTGTCCATCGCCGCGGAGATGATGGGAATATTCAGCAAGATCCCCTCCGTGAGTTTGGTGCGCAGGTCTACCTCTGCGGGCAGAACGTGAGACTCCTGCGGGATGAGAAGTACGTCGTCGAATGTCAGTCCTTCCTTGATGATTTTACGCATGCTCTTCCTCCATAAGTTTCTCGATATCCGTATAGACGGACGAGCCCTTCATTCCGCTCTCTTCGAGAGAAACGAGGAGCTTGCCGATCATATCCCTGTCGTTTGCCTGTTTTGCCTCCTCCGCGAGGCGGAGAGCGGCGCACAGTTCGGGGTATTGCGCATCCGTCTCCTCCACGGCGAATGCGACGATCTCGTCCGCATCCGCGCCGAGGCGGTAGCGCACGGCTGCCGCGATTCCGCACACATAAGAGCGGTAGGAGATTCTGGCAAAGGTCTCTTTTTCCGTTTCGTTTTCCGCACTCGCACGCACGATCTCGTCCTGCGCCTTGCAGTGCCCGTCGAATCCTTCGTGCGCATAGAGTTTTTCGAAGCGCTCGTCTGCCTTCTTGTCCCGCCCCTTTTCCGCGGCAATCAAAAAAGAGCGCGCAAGGCAATCCACATCGCCCGTACGCTCATATTCCCGATATGCAAAATCCCCGCTCATCTCATCGAGCCCGATGTCCGCCGTGAAATCCATCATGGCGCGGGGCGCGACAAGGGAAGCGATTCCGAACGCCGCGACGCCGAGGAGAACGATCACGCATACCGTGGTTATGATGGTTTTGAAAATGATTTTTTTCATGCGCGTCCTTGCGGAGACCTCTATTTCAATCATTCTACCACATCGTCGAAAAAAATGCAACAGAATTACGATATTTTGTCATGTATAATTTATAAATTTCATACAAGTAGGATATGAAAAAATCAATTCTTGTCCCCCTTGTCTTGCTCCTTCTCCCCCTTTGCGCCGCCTGTGCGAAGTCGTATGACTACACCCGCCACATCTCCGAATGCCGAAGGGATGTGTACCGCGCCGAGACCGAAGAGTTTTCCGTCACGCTCAACGTGGTCTCCCGCGAATATCCCTACGCCGACGACGGCATCGCCTGTCCCGCGACCACGGTCGGAGAGGTCTCTCTCGTGCCGCAGAGCGATCTGAGAGCGGATTTCGAGATCTGTCTCGCCGGGGACACGGCTTGGGGCGGCGAGATGTCCTTCCGCAACGTGCGCGGAGACTACGCCTATTCCGAAAGTTTCGATTTTGCGCTGCCCGAGACCGTGACCCTGCGCATAAGCTGGGGAGAAGAGACGCGCGAAGTCGCCGCAACGTCCGTGAGGACACAAAACACGCTCTCCCCCGAAGCCGCGCTCGGATACGCCGTCGCCGCCGAGCGGGAGACGGTCGAAAAAATGACGGAAAACGGTGTTTTCTGCGGAGAATTCAGGGTGCGCCTTCTCAAACGGGACGCGACCTATTACTACGTCGGCATCATCGGCAAAGACGGGAGCACGCTCTCCCTCCTTCTTGACAGCGAAACGGGCGACGTGCTCGCGCGCAGACAGTCCTGACCGCGAAACCGTTGACAGAAACAAAAAAGCGTGCTATAATGAGCCCGTGAAACATCGGACGAACAAACGCGCACGCATAATCCTATCCGTTCTTGCGGCATTCTTTTCTTTGATTCTGTGCTGCGACATCTTTCTGCTCATCGCAAACGGCGTTGTGGACAACGGCGCCCGCACGCTCCCCTCCTATGCGATGGAGCCGCTTTCAAACGTCCTCAAAAAGGAGAATTTTTCCGAAGAGGACTATGCGTTCCTGTACCGCCAAACGGGCGTAGGACGCGTCGCTTTGGACGAAATGCGGGGTACCATGTCTGCGGATGAGCTTTCCAAAAAGCTTTCGGAATTTCAGGCGGCGCTCTTTTTCGACGGCGAGATCCGCCACTCCGTCATCGCGGAATATATCTGTTATCACGACAAAATGTATACCCGTTCGGGCGAGGAATTTGCCGCGCCCGTCGTCACGCGCAAGGCGGGAGACGTGCTCCTCACCTCCTCCACGCACACCATCGGCTGGGCGCACGGGCACGCCGCGCTTGTCCTGAAAAACAACCGCATGATGCAATCGGCAACGCTCGGCAGCCCGAGCCAAATTCTTTCGCAGGACACCAAAGTCGCGGGACTCGCCTATTTCAACGAGTCGTCGAATTTCATGATTCTGCGTCTCAAAGACGACGTCGCAAAGAGCCTTGCGGGCAAGTTCGGCATCCCCGCGGAGGCGTCCGCGGACGAAGTGCGCGCGCACATCGCGGACTATGCGGAAAGGCACCTCGCCGGCGTCGACTATTCGCTGACCGTCGGCGTCTTTTCTCCCAAAGACCAGGGCGAACAGCCCACGGGCACGCAATGCGCCCATCTCGTGTGGCAGGCGTTCAAATACTTCGGGCTGGATATCGACAGCGACGGCGGACTCGTCGTCTCCCCGCAGGACATCGCTCGCTGCGGGCTCTTCGACGTTTTGCAGGTCTACGGATTCGACCCGGAGACACTGTGGTAAATCGCAAAGAGAGCTCCGAAATCACCGAAAGGAGGAAATATATGGAAAAGATCACGCAGGATGCCGGAAGAAAAGCGCTCGGCGAATTTGCCCCCGACTTTGCGCACTTCAATGACGACGTTCTCTTCGGCGAAAATTGGAACAATCCAGACATCGACCGCAAGACGCGGTGTATCATCACGGTCGTCGCGCTCATGGCGTCGGGCGTTACGGACAGTTCTCTCAAATATCATTTGGAGAACGCCAAAAAGGCGGGCGTCACAAAGAAGGAGATCGCCGCCGTCGTCACGCACGTCGCCTTCTATGCGGGCTGGCCCAAGGCGTGGGCGGTCTTTCGCATGGCAAAGGACGTCTGGGCGGAGGAGAGCGCCGAGGACGCCATGGCGGCGCACGCAAATTCGATGATCTTCCCCATCGGCGCGCCCAACGACGGCTTCAAACAGTATTTCAGCGGAAGAAGCTACCTCGCGCCCGTTTCCAAGACTCAGGTCGGCATTTTCAATGTCACGTTCGAGCCGGGCTGCCGCAATCATTGGCACATCCACCGTGCGACCAAGGGCGGCGGACAGATTCTCATCTGCGTCGCGGGCAGGGGCTATTATCAGGAATGGGGCAAGGAGCCGACCCCGATGAATCCGGGCGATTGTGTCAACATTCCCGCGGGCGTCAAACATTGGCACGGCGCGGCGAAGGACAGTTGGTTCTCCCACCTCGCGGTCGAGGTGCCGGGCGAAAACGCCTCCACCGAATGGTTGGAGCCGAGCGACGAAGCGCATCAAGAATAATTTTATCCGACGGAATAAGGAGAAATCATGAACGAACCATTGATTTTGACGGAGAAATGGGACAAGGTGTTCCCGAAAAGCGAAAAAGTACACCATGAAAAGGCAACCTTTCATAACCGTTACGGGATAACGCTCGCCTGCGACGTGTACCGCCCGAAAAACGCGGCGGGAAAACTCCCCGCGATCGCGGTGTGCGGTCCCTTCGGCGCGGTGAAAGAGCAATCGTCCGGGCTGTATGCGCAGACTCTCGCCGAGCGCGGGTTTCTGACGGTCGCCTTCGACCCCTCCTTCACGGGCGAGAGCGGCGGGCAGCCGAGATACGTCGCCTCTCCCGACATCAACACGGAGGACTTCTCGGCGGCGGTCGACTATCTCTCCTGCCGCGAGGACGCGGACGCGGAGAAGATCGGCATCCTCGGCATCTGCGGCTGGGGCGGCATGGCGCTGAATGCTGCGGCGATGGATACGAGAATCAAAGCGACGGTTGCCTCGACAATGTATGACATGACGCGGGTGAACGCCAAGGGCTATTTCGATGCGGCCGACAGCGAAGAGGCGCGCTATGCGACGAAAAAAGCGCTCAACGAGCAGCGCACGCGCGACTATGCGAGCGGCGGATACGAGCTCGGAGGCGGCGTCGTCGACCCGCTCCCCGACGATGCGCCCTTCTTTGTCAAGGACTACTACGACTATTACAAGACAAAACGGGGGTACCATGTCCGCTCTCTCAACTCCAACGGCGGTTGGAACAAGACCTCGGCGCTCTCGTTCATCAACATGCCCATCCTCGCGTATGCGAGCGAGATTCGGAGCGCGGTGCTCGTCATTCACGGCGAAAAGGCGCATTCTTGCTATTTCTCCAAGGACGCCTATGCCGCCATGGTCAAGGGCAACTATGCCGAAAATAAGGAGCTGCTGCTCATCCCGGGCGCCGTGCATACCGACCTGTACGACAGGCTCGATGTCATCCCGTTCGACAAGATCGAAGCCTTCTTCCGGAAGTCCTTCAAGGCGACCGTCTGACCGTCGGAGCGAAGCTTCTTTTCGCCCCTGCCGATTTTTTATGAGAAAAAAGTTCCCGGAGGTTCATCCGAGAACTTTTGTTTTTCCGACGGCAAATCAAGCGCGGACGTTATACGATTCCGTGCGCCATCATCGCATCCGCGACCTTCATAAAGCCCGCGATGTTCGCGCCTGCGACAAAGTCCCCCGCCACACCGTACTCCTTTGCGGCATTGTCCATGTTGTGGTAGATGGAGACCATGATGTGTTTGAGTTTTGCGTCCACTTCCTCAAACCGCCAATACATCCTCCCGCTCGACTGCGCCATCTCCAGGGCGCTCGTCGCGACGCCGCCTGCGTTTGCGGCCTTTGCGGGAAGGAACACGACGCCCGCGCTTTGGAAAGCCTTGATGCCGTCCAGCGTCGTGGGCATGTTCGCGCCCTCTGCGACGAGTTTCACGCCGTTGCGAATGAGCGCGTTCGCGCTTTCGAGATCGATCTCGTTCTGCGTCGCACAGGGAAGCGCGACATCGCAGGGAATCGTCCAGATTCCCTTGCAACCCTCATGATACTCCGTCCCCTTCACGCGCGCGGCATACTCTTTGATGCGTCCGCGCTCCACTTCCTTGATGCGCTTGACGACGTCGAGCTTGATGCCCTCTCTGTCATAGACATAGCCGTTGGAATCGTACATCGCGACGACCTTTGCACCGAGGGCGGCGGCTTTTTCACAGGCGTAGATGGCGACGTTGCCAGAGCCCGAAATGACTGCCGTCTTTCCCGCGAGACTGTCGCCGCGGCAGGCGAGAGCCTCCTCCGCCATATAGACGAGCCCGTAGCCGGTCGCCTCCGTTCTCACGAGACTTCCGCCGTAGGAGAGCCCTCTGCCCGTGAGCACGCCGACGTGCTCATCGCGGATTCTCTTATACTGTCCGAAGAGATAGCCGATCTCTCTGCCGCCGACGCCGATGTCGCCCGCGGGCACGTCGGTATCCTGCCCGATGTGACGGTAGAGCTCGGTCATGAAACTCTGGCAAAAGCGCATGACTTCGAGGTCGGACTTCTCCTTGGGGTCGAAATCGGAGCCCCCTTTGCCTCCGCCGATGGGCAGCCCCGTCAGACTGTTTTTCAGAATCTGCTCGAGTCCGAGAAATTTCATGATGGAGAGATTGACGGACGGATGGAAGCGCAGACCTCCCTTATAGGGACCGATCGCGCTGTTGAACTGCACGCGATAGCCCTTATTGACGTGCACGCAGCCGTTGTCGTCCGTCCACGGGACGCGGAACAGGATGACGCGCTCGGGCTCCACGAAGCGTTCGAGAAGCGCCGCCTTTTCATATTCGGGATGACGGGCGGTCACGGGAGCAAGACCGGTCAAAATCTCCGTTGCCGCCTGATGAAATTCGGGTTCGTTGGGATTCTTTCGTTTGAGTTCTTCGAGAACTCTCTCCACATAATTCATAAACGTTCTCCTTTCTGCGCCGAGCGCTGTTTTTCATGTATCATTATAGCAAAAAAGAACGGGATTTGCAAATCCCGCAGAGCGCATTTCGGAAATTCCCGAGTCTCAAAAAAATTTATGGGAAGTATAAGCCGAACTTATCGTACGGCGCGAAAAAGGCAAAGAAAATCGCTTGCCTTTTTCGCAACAATGTTGTAAGATAGAAGTAAGTTCTCCCCGCCCCGCCGCCAAGGGCTCCCGGGGAAGCAGCGAACAGTGAATCAAATATGCTTCCGTAGTTAAATGGATATAACAAGCCCCTCCTAAGGGCTAATTATGGGTTCGCCCCGCCCGCAGCTTCTATTTGTAATCAAAGGGCGGCACGAGCGCCATCGGCGCGAAGTATTCCCGTCGGAGACGGGAAGCGAACAAACGAAATTTTATAATGCTTCCGTAGTTAAATGGATATAACAAGCCCCTCCTAAGGGCTAGTTATGGGTTCGATTCCCGTCGGGAGTACCACGGAAGCCTCGCGCCGTTTTCGGCACGAGGCTTTCGTTATGCCGGCGAGGGCGGCACGAGCGCCATCGGCACGAAGTATTCCCGTACTTCGCCTTCGGCTCGTGAGCCGCATAAGGTTACACAATTGAAGTGCGGCTATCGGGAGTACCAAATAATCCGAACCTTGTAGTGCCTGTTGGCGACGGGTTCGGATTTATCATTTTCTTCAAGAAATATCATACTCAACTTTTGATTTTTTGGTTGACAACTTTGATATGACATGCTACAATGATATTTGTCATGGATTTATATGACTATATCATAAAAATATATGACGCGGGAGGAACAAATGAAGATCGCGATCATCTGTGATGTATTGGGGAAGCCGAACAACGGCACCACGTTGGCGGCATATAACCTCATCGGGTTTTTGAAGGAACGGGGGCATGACGTGACCGTCGTGTGCGCCGACCCCGATAAAGAAGGCAAAGAGGGATATGTCGTCGTGCCTGTGAAAAATCTCGGACCGGTGAATGCGCTCTTGAAGGCGAACAACGTTACCCTCGCCAAGGGTGATAAAAAGATCGTTTGGCCTGCGATCGAGGGAGCGGACGTGGTACACATCCTCATGCCCTTCCTTCTCGGGACAGCGGCCGCCAAGCTCGCAAATAAGGCGGGCATCCCCGTGACGGCGAGCTTTCACGCACAGGCGGAAAACGTCACCGCACACATCGCCTGCATGAACAACCGCCTCGCCAACCACATCGTCTATCTCTGTTTTTACCGCCTTCTCTATCGGCGGGCGGATACCGTACACTATCCCACGCAGTTCATCAAGGAACTCTTCGAAAGTCACATCAAAAAGACGCTCCCCAGCCGCATCATCTCCAATGGAGTGAATGACGCCTTCTTCCTCCCCGGGCAGGCAGAGCGCCTGAGTGAGAAGTTCACGATCTTCTGCATGGGGAGGTTCAGCAAGGAGAAATCACAGCAGACGCTCATCAGGGCAGTCGCCAAGAGCGGCTTCAAAGACAAGATCAAGCTGTGCTTTGCGGGATGCGGTCCCAGAGAGAAGAAGCTCAGGCGGCTCGCCAAGCGGATGGGAGTGGACGCCGACTTCAAATTTTACTCGCGCGGGGAACTCCCTGCCGCCCTGCGCGGGGCAGACCTCTATGTGCATACCGCGGTCGTTGAAATCGAGGCGATCTCCTGCCTCGAAGCCATCGCGAGCGGACTCGTGCCCATCATCTGCGATTCCCCCCGCAGCGCCACCAAGATCTTTGCCCTCGACGGGCACTGTCTCTTCAAGGCGGGTGATTGGCGCGATCTCGCCGATAAAATTGCCTATTTCTACCGCGAGCCCGCCCGTATTCAAGAGTATCGCGAGAAGTATAGCACGTTCAAACAGCAGTTCCGCCAGGAGGATTGTATGTTACAGATGGAGAAAATGCTTGAGGAGACGGCCGTTTTGGCGAAAAAACACGAATGAAAAGCAAGATATTTTATTATACCGACCCCATCAACGATGACTTTGCGGGAACGAATATCACGCGCAAACGCCTGCGGGAAGGGTATTGCTATCTCCCCGAGAGCAGGGTGCGGCGAGCTGTCGCATGGTTCCTTCACCACATCGTCGCAACACCCGTAGTTTACTGCTTTTTGAAGATTTCGTGCGGGCAGAAGATCGTGGGAAGGAACAAACTGCGCCCTTATCGCAAGGAGGGGTACTTTCTCTACGGTAACCACACGCGGGCGGCGGGCGACGCCTTCACGCCCTCCATAGCTGCCTTTCCCAAGAAGCCGTATATCGTCGTCAACGCGGACGCCGTCTCCATACCGTTTTTGCGGCGAATCGTCGAAGATTTGGGGGCCATGCCCGTGCCGGACAGCTGGGAAACACAGAAGAGCTTCTTCGGCGCAATCGAAAAGCGGGCGGAAAAGGGAGACGTCATCGTCATCTATCCCGAAGCACACATCTGGCCGCTGTATACGGGCATACGCCCCTTCCCCGACAGCTCCTTCGCCTACCCCGCTTCCGCGGGAAAGCCTGTGTTTACGTTCACGACGACGTATGCGAAGCGCAAACTGTTCGGAGGCGTGAAGGCGACCGTATACATCGACGGACCCTTCTTTGCGGAAGAGGAAGCCACGAAGAAAGAGCAAAAAAAGGATTTGAGAGACCAAGTTTTTGCCGCCATGAAGGCGCGGAGCGAGCTTTCCACCTATTCTCCCAACCGCTTTATCCAAGAGGAGGCAGGACTCGCGCAAATAGAGCCAATCGAGCAAAATTAAGAAATCAGAGCAAGCAGAACGGCAGGAAATCGTCGAACCGTCCGAGCTTTCCGACCCATTCCCCTCGGACATGGTATGGGGCTAATAGGTCCGCTTCTTCGCGCGTATCACTTTCCGCCTCGACTCCTTCCGTCACCGAAAGAAACGATTGCGGACTTGCAAAATATAAGACGCAAGCGGTCCGGACCAACGAATTTTCCTTACCGTTGGCGAGATGTACCAATTCAACTCATCGAACCTTGTCCCGCGACGGGAAAACTTTATTTTCTTTGCAGATAGCCCATCTCTTGGAGGCGGTTTGCATGATAGTAGAACGTGCTCCGTTTGAGACCGAGCCTTTCCATAGCCTTTTGGATGGAGATCTCTCCGTCAAAATAGGACTGCACCACGGAAATAAATTCGGAGGAATAGACCGTTGGAGGGCGTCCGAACTGTACGCCCCGCCGCTTTGCCGCCGCAATGCCTTCGCGCTGGCGCTCCTTGATGTTGACGCGCTCGTTCTCGGCGACAAAGGACAAAATTTGCAGCACGATGTCCGCGATGAATTTCCCCACGAGCGTGTCCGATTTCGTCCTCGTGTCCAAAAGCGGCATGTCTAAAACGACGATGGCGGCATGGATTGTATTCGTGATACGGTTCCATTCTTCGATGATCGCCGTGTAGTTCCTTCCCAAACGGTCGATGGACTTTATGAAGAGGGTGTCCCCCTCTTTTAGTTTTTTCAGCAGTTTTTGATAGTTCTCGCGTTCGAAATTCTTGCCGCTCTTCTTATCGACAAAGATGAACGCATCGGCGATGCCGATGGCATGAAAGGCGTCGAGCTGGCGCGCGACGTTCTGGTCCTGCGCGGAGACGCGGGCGTAAGCGTACATCGTGTTCATGATCTTACTCCTTTTATCACAGGTATGTATCCATAAGAATAGCACTTGTCTGCAAAAAACGGTGTCCGCCGAAGGAAAAATCATGAAAAATGTTGAACAGTATAAAAAAAGTAGAG
>CANQOB010000010.1 GCA_947625385.1 uncultured Clostridia bacterium | reverse complement strand
GGCGGGCTTGCCTTTGAGCTCCTCCGCCTGATAGTCCTCGGGGAACACCACGTCGATGTCCTTGACGTCCCCTACGCACATTCCGGCGACGCCCTCCTCGAACCCGGGGATGAACTGCCCGGAGCCGAGCTCGAGGTCGTACCCTTTCGCCGTGCCGCCGTCGAAGGGCACGCCGTCCGTCTTTCCCTCGAAATCGATGTTGACCGTATCCCCCATCGCGGCGGGACGCTCCGCGGTCTCGCGCTTTTCGGCGATGCGCTCTCTCGCGCTCTCGATCTCGCGCTCCACGTCCGCGTCCGTAACAGTATACTCATACTTGGAAATTTTTATACCCTTGTACGCGCCGAGGGTGACCTCGGGACGCACGGGCGTTATGGCGATCATGGAGACGTTCGTCTCGGAAAAATCGTCCGGCAGAGTTACATTCGGATCCCCGACGGGAAAGACGTTATCCTTTTCCGCTTCGAGAATCTTGGGATAGTGCTCCGAGAAAAGATCGTTGAGCGCGGGCTCGATGAAGAGCCCCTTTCCGTAAAACGCTTCGAGGATATATCTCGGCGCCTTGCCCTTGCGGAATCCGTTGACGGCATAGCGGTGCCTGTTTTCGCGGTACGCTTTCTCCGTCGCCTCCGCCCATTCCTCGGGCGTAAAGGTCATCGTGATTTTCACGGTACTTTTCTCTGCGGGTACGACTTCGTATTTCATAAATTACTCCTGTCTGATTGATTTGCACGCTATATTTTACCATAATGCTCGGGAAAAGGAAAGCGTTTTTGTTTACAATTTTTTGTTTTTCTATTATAATGTTGTGCGAGGGAAGTTCTCTTCCCCCGGTTCCTTCCGAAGAAGGGACCGAGGAGCCGCCATGCCACAGGATGCTTTTACCCTACGTCTCTCCGCGCTCGAACTCGACAAGCTGCTCGCGGGCGGGAAGGTCAACAAGATCGTCCAGCCCTCGCGGGACGAGGTCGCTCTATCTATATACACCGGCAAAAAGGTTTTGAAACTCCTCCTCAACACGAATGCGCAGGATTGCGGTGCGTATTTCGATACGGGGGAGACGGAGCCTCCCGCGACCCCGCCGGGATTCTGCATGCTGCTCCGCAAACATCTGCAAGGCGCGGAGGTGCTCTCCGTCGCCCTGCTCGGCTTCGAGAGAATCATGGTCTTTACCCTGCGCTCCGCCTCGGACTTCTCCGACGCGGACAAGACGCTCTATCTCGAAGTCATGGGCAAGTATTCCAATCTCATCCTGTGCGAGCAAGGCGTCATCCTCGGCGCGCTCAAAACGACGGCGCTCGACGAGAACGCCAAGCGCATGATCTTTCCCAATCTCCCCTATCTTCCGCCCGCGCGGCAGGAGAAAGCCGACCCCTCCGATTTCCCCGCGCTGCAAGACGTCCTCTCGAAGGCGAGCGGCGATCTCGGCGATTTCCTCTTTACGCGCGTTTCCGGACTCGCCCCCTCCACCGCGCACCTGATCGCGGAGGGCTACCGCGGCGGAGACCTCGCACAATACGTTTTTCAATACATCTTCTCGGACATGGTATGCCCGTGCGTTGTCGAGCGGGATGGGATTCCCGTCGATTTCCACGCGCGCGGCGTCGAAGGCGCCCGTCCCTTTGAGACGCTTGCCGCGGCGCAGAGCTATTTCTACATGCTCCGCCGCGAGCGCAAGGCGACGGAGGGGCGGCGCAGGAGTCTCCTGCAAGCCGTCAATGCGGCGATCAAAAAGAACGAAAAGAGGCTTGCCCAAACGCTTGAAAAGCGCAAGTCGTGCGAAAATGCGGAGGAGCTTCGCATCGCAGGCGAGCTCATCACCGCCAATCTGCATCTCCTCACGCGCGGCATGCGCGGCGCAAAGCTGGAAAATTGGTACGCGGGCGGGACGACGGAGGTCGCGCTCGACCCCCGCCTCACGCCGTCGGAGAACGCGCAGAGCTTCTTCAAACGGTACAGAAAGGCAAAGCGGACCCTCGAAATGCTCGGTCCGCTCGAAGCGGAGACACGTGCCGAACTCGACTATCTCCGCTCTCTGTCGGCTGCGGTCTCCTCCGCGCAAGAGAGGGCGGACTTCGATTCCTGCGAGGAGGAGATCTTCGCCGCGGGGCTCGTCAAGACGCCCCGTCCCCGCAAAAAAGAGGCGCAGTCCAAGCCGCGCACCTATGTATGCGAAGGGTTCACCATCCTCTCGGGACGCAACAACCTGCAAAACGACAGCCTTGTCCGCTCGGCTTCGCCCAACGACCTCTGGCTGCACGCCCGCGCGCACCATTCCACGCATGCCGTCGTCAAGACGGGGGGCAGGCAGGTCCCTCCGTCCGTCAAGACCGCCGCCGCGGCGGTCTGCGCGCAGTATTCGGACGGGAACGGGGACAGGATCCCCGTGGATTGCACCCTTATCAAATATGTCAAAAAGCCGCGGGGGAGCAAGGCGGGATTCGTGACATACAGCGAATTCGAGACCCTTCTCGGCGACCCCGCGCTCGTCCCTCCCTGCGGGCAATGAGCCTCACAGATACCGTTCGCCGCCGTCCGGAAAGAGGACGGCGATCTTTTTGCCCTCGAACTCCTCCCGCGCGGCAAGTTCCGCCGCCGCTGCGAGCGCCGCCCCTGCGGAGATGCCGATGAAGAGCCCCTCTTCGAGCGCGTCCCGCTGCGCGGCGAACGCCTCCTCATCGGAGACGCCGACGATCTCATCATAGACGGTGCGGTCGAGCACCTCGGGGGCGAATCCCGCCCCGATGCCCTGAATCCGGTGTTTGCCCGCGACCCCTTTTGCGAGGACGGGGGAGGATTCGGGTTCCACCGCCACGATGCGGACGGCGGGAAAACGCTGCCGCAAATACCGTCCCGCGCCCGTGATCGTTCCCCCCGTTCCCACGCCCGCAACGAAGGCGTCCGGACGGAGGACGCGCGCGATCTCCGGTCCCGTCGTGTAAAAATGCGCGGCGGGATTGGCGGGATTGGTGAACTGTCCGAGAAGGACCGCGCCCTCTGCGGCGATCTGCCCCGCACGCGCGACCGCGCCCCGCATGCCCTCCTGCGCGGGGGTGAGAACGAGCTCTGCGCCGTACGCCGCGATGAGTTTTTTGCGCGCCTCGGACATGTTTTCAGGCATGACAATGCGGACATGGTACCCGCGCATGCGCCCGATCGCGGCGAGCGCGATTCCCGTGTTGCCCGAAGTGGGCTCGACGATCGTATCCCCCTCTTTCAGAAGTTTTCGCCGCTCGGCGTCCTCGATCATGGCGAGGGCGACGCGGTCTTTCACGCTCCCCGCAAGATTTTTGCTCTCGATTTTCGCAAAGATTCTGCCTTTCAACCCTCTGCGTTTGCAGTATGTGCGCAGTTCCGCGATCGGCGTATTTCCAATCAGCATCTCTCCCCTCCCTTTCCGCAAAAATACGAAAACAGCCGACAGGGGCTGTTTTTTCCGATTCTTATCCACACCGTCACGGGCGCAGACAGTCTCCGAGCACGCGCAGAGCGTTTTTCCATGCGATCTTTTCCGCAATGCGCGCGCCGAACAGACCGTCGAAGTCCGCAAGAAGGCGCGGCATATCCGCCGCGGTGCGCAGATAGGAATTTTGCGGAATCCCGTCGAAATCGCTCCCGAGCGCGAGCACGTTTTCTCCGCCCACGTTGACGATATGCGCCGCATGCGCGAGAATCGCCGCCCGCTGCCCTGCGGCAGACCTGTCGTCGGACAGAAACGCCGCGCAGAAGTCCAGCCCGATGACCCCGCCCGCGTCCGCGATACGGCGGATGCCCTCGTCCGTGAGGTTGCGTGCGCAGCGGTAAACGGCGTCCGCGCCCGAATGGCTGGCGACAAAGGGCTGCCCAAGGATGTCCGCCGCCTCGAAGAGCAGCTTGTCGCTCCCGTGCGAGACGTCCACGACCATGCCGAGCTCCTTCATCCGTTCGACGGTCTCTCTCCCGAATTTCGTGAGACCGCGCTCCGTTTCACGCATTTGGAGCCCACCGTGTCCGAGGGCACGGTCGCCGATAATAGACGGAAATCCGATTTCGTTCACATGGTTCCATGTGAGCGTCATCATGCGCACGCCGAGACCGTAGAGGCAGTCGAGCTTTTCGAGACTCCCCTCGACGGCTGCGCCGTTTTCCACGGTGAGAAGGGCGCACGTCCCCTCGGGGAGGAGAGCGCTGCGCACGGGGACGAGTCCCTCCCGCTCGCACAGCGTCCCGAACGCCTCCGCATACGCCCGCACGCGGGCGAACGCCCCTTCCCGCTCCTCCACGAACGCGGCAAAGCATTGCAGGCGGCACTTCCCCTTCCTGAGCGCGTCCCCCGTGACTTGAAAGACGCCCTCAACCTTCGTGAGAGCGTCGCAATGCAAATCGATATATTTCATCCTCTGTAAAACAGCCGCACGATGAGTCCCACGATCCGCGGAAGCTTGATACAAACGATCATCGCACCCTCCTGCATTTGCGGCGTCACGTGCCGCTAACACAGTTTATGCGCGCAGACGTGCGATTGTTTCCGCAATATCCGCGGAACCGAATACGGTGTTTCCCGCCACGATGACGTTCGCGCCCGCCTCGGTGATGGCACGGACGTTTTGGAGCGTCACGCCGCCGTCCACCTCGATATCGAGGTCGTCTCTTCCGATTCGGATGCAGAAATCGCGCAGCTTCTGCAATTTTTTCAGACTTTCGGGGATGAATTTTTGCCCGCCCCAGCCGGGATGCACGCTCATGACGAGCAGCATATCCGCGACCTCCGCAGCGGGGAAGAGCGCCTCCGTGTCGGTCTCGGGATTGATGACGGCGGCAGCCTTCACGCCGAGCGCGCGAATTTCAAGCAGCCGCTTCACGGTCTCCGCCCCGCACGCTTCGACGTGCACGGAGATGATGTCCGCGCCCGCCGCGGCGAAATCGGCAATGTGCGTCTCGGGGTGGAGCGTCATGAGATGGCAGTCGAGGGGGAGCGCGGTGTGCGGACGAATCGCCTTGACCGCCTGTGCGCCGAAGGTGATGGGCGGCACGAAATTTCCGTCCATGACGTCGCAATGCACGAGGTCCGCCCCACACCGTTCCAACATTTCCGCCGTCTCGCCGAACTTCGAAAAATCGCTCGACAAGATGGACGGCGCAATTTTGATCTTCATTCTGTTCTCCTTATGTTGCGCTCCGCGCCTTTATGAACCGTTCCGCCCGCCTTCGGAGGAGCCGTCCGAAGCGAGATACTTCGCACGAAGCTGTCCGCAGGCGCCGCCGATGTCGGCGCCCATGCTGCGGCGGACGGTCGCGGAGATACCCGCATCGGTCAGAGCCTTCAAAAATGCCTGTGCATTCTCCTCGCTCGCGCCCCGCATCGAACGCTCTTTCACCTCGTTCAAACGGATGAGATTGACATGGCACGGTCTGCCCTTCAACAGGTCTGCGAGCCTTTTTGCATGCACCATGTCCGCGTTCTCCCCGTCGATCAGCGCATATTCGAAGATATAGCGCCTCCCCGTCTTTTCAAAATAACAGGCGCATGCGTCGAGAATCTCGGCGATCGTAAAACGGTTTGCGATCGGCATCGTGCGTCGCCGCTCCTCATCCGTGGAGGCGTGCAGGGAGACGGTCAGATTGAGCGGAATGCCCTCTTCGGCGAACCTTCTCATCTCGGGGACGAGCCCGCACGTCGACAAACTGATGTTGCGCGCGCTGATGTGCAGTCCGCCCTCCGCGGTCACGTTTTTGAGAAAAGCGAGCACATTGTCATAGTTATCGAAGGGTTCGCCGCTTCCCATGAGCACGAGATTGGTCACCCGTCTCTCTTTGAGCGAGCCCCCCTCGCGGCGGTTGACGGCGGCGACCTGCGCCAAAATTTCGCCCGCCGTGAGATCGCGCAGACGCCCGTTCAAGGTAGACGCGCAGAATTTGCACCCCATGCGGCACCCGACCTGCGTGGAGACGCACTGCGTATTGCCGTAGCGGTACCGCATGAGCACCCCCTCTATGAGGTGCCCGTCATGAAGTTCGAACAAAAATTTTTCGGTGCCGTCCGGCGAAGAGAACACCTCTTTGATTTTAACGGGCTCGTTTTCGTATTCGGCGAGAAGGCGGCTGCGGAGCGCTGCGGGGACGGGAAGTTCGAGGAGCGTTTTCCCCTGCATGAGCCCCTCGAAGATCTGCTTCGCGCGGAAGGGCTTTTCCCCGCATTCCGCTACGAGCCCGCACAGCGCGGACATGGAAAGATCCTGCAAGACTTTCATTCCGATCTCCTCATTTTGCTGACGTAGAACCCCGCACCGAAGGCGGTATCGGGCAAAAATTGCAACCCATATCGCGTTTTTTCGTGCGGAAGCGGACAATCCGCGGCTTCCGCCGAAAATTCGGGATGCGCTTCCAGATGCGCGCGCACGATGCCGTCATTCTCCTCTTCGAGAATGGAACACGTCGCATAGTAGAGCAGTCCCCCGGGGCGCACATAGCGCGAACAGTTCTCCAAGATCGCCGTCTGGAGCTTGCCGAGCGCGGCAACGCTCTCCTTTGTCTTATTTTGCGGCAGGTCGGGATTTTCCGCGACCGTGCCGAGTCCCGAGCAGGGGACGTCGCACAGGACGCCGTCGAACGCGCAGTCGAATGCGGGCTCGAAGCGGGCGGAATCCCCCTCTTCTATCCGGATATTCTCCGCCCCCATGCGGCGGGCATAGCTCTCGATGAGCCGCACGCGGTGCGCATGCACGTCGCAAGCGACGACCTGTCCGCATTTTTCCGCAAGAAGGACGGACTTCCCTCCCGGCGCGGCGCAGGCGTCAAGCAGACGCGCACACGGCTCGACGACGGAGCACACCGCGACCGAACCGATCGACTGAAAGGTGTAATCTCCCCGCGAAAATCCCCCGTCCCGCGTAAAATTGGCGAAGATCTTCACGCGTTCGAAGGGAGTATCCTTATGCGGAAGCCCCAAATAGCGCTCCATCCCCCGCACGAACCGCACGGAGACGCCGCTGCTCTTCGCGAGCAGGATGTCTCTCGCCCGCGCGCCGTAGCGGGCGGCGATCTCTTCGACGGCAAAGAGCGGAAAGTTGCTTTCGACCGCCAGCCCTTCGAGTCCTTCGGGGACGGCGACCTTGCTTTCGTCGAAGGCGCGCAAAAACGCGTTGACGAACCCGGCGGCACTCCCCTTCCCGACCGTTTTACAGAGCTCGACTGCCTCGTTGACCGAAACGGGGCGGGGCATGTCCGCGAACAGCATCGCAGAAAGCGCGATTTTAAGGATGATTCGGACGGACGCAGGAGGCGTCTTTTTCGCAAAAGTTTTCAGGCACAGGGAGAGATATCCCTCGTGTTCGAGCGCGGAATAGACGAGCTTCACCGTGAGCCCGTGTTCGCCTGCGGGCAGCTCTGAAAGGGCGAGCTTCAAGCGGGCGCCCTCTTTGAGCACCCGGGAGAGCACGCGGTATGCGTCAAGAAAGGCGTTCAAAACGCATCCCCTCCCGCACCTTTCCGCCGTTCAGAAAGTCGCGCGCGGACATCCTTCTGCCGCCCGCGGGTTGGAGCTCGGTGACGCACACGGCTCCCGTCCCGCATTTCACGACGAGCCCCTCCTTGGGGGAGGCGCCGACCACCGTGCCCGCGGGGACGTCCGC
This sequence comes from uncultured Clostridia bacterium, assembly GCA_947625385.1. Lineage (GTDB taxonomy): Bacteria > Bacillota > Clostridia > Christensenellales > Borkfalkiaceae > Gallimonas. The sequence continues at coordinate 41,121 of CANQOB010000010.1, read as the reverse complement.
CTCGCAGGGGACTTCCTCCGCAAACCAAAAATTCAGCGTGAGCGCCCCTATCCGCGCATAGGCGAAGGGCGCGGGAGAGAGCCCGCGGATAAGACAGCTCACTTCGCGTGCGGACTTTGCAAAATCCACCTCGGTGCGTTGGACTTTTTTGCAGACGAAGCCCTCTCCCTGCTTTCGGAGGGAGAAATTCCCCTCTCCGATCATCGCGAGCGCTTCCACGGCGAGCTCCGCGGAGAGCCGGGAGAGCCGCTCTTCGAGGGTGCCGCAGTCGTCGCTGTCGTAGATGGGCGTTTTCGCGGAGAGCAGCATGTCCCCCGTGTCCAACCCGAGTTCTGTTTTCATGACGGTCACGCCCGTCTCGCGGCAGCCGTCGATGAGGGCGCGCGGGATGGGCGCCGCGCCGCGGTAGGCGGGCAGAAGCGAGGCATGCAGATTCCACACGCCCATGGGGAAGAGATCGAGAATCTCCTGCGTGAGAATCTGTCCGTAGGCGCAGGTCACCATGAGATCCGCCCCGCAGCGCGCGAGGGCGTCCCGGTCGCTGCGCAGACGCTCCGGTTGCAGGACGGGAAGTCCCAAGGACAACGCCTCCTCCTTCACGGGCGAAGGCGTAAGGATCCCCCTCCGCCCCTGCGGGCGGTCGGGCTGGGTGACGACGGCAACGAGGTCGCTCCCGTACGCCTTGTAAATCGCTTGCAGGGGCGGCACGGCAAAATCGGGCGTGCCCGCGAATACGATCTTCATCAGTCCTCCGCGTCGCGGATCTCGTCCGCCTTGTCCGTGTACAGGATTCCGTCGAGGTGGTCGAGCTCGTGGCAGATCGCGCGCGCAAAGAAATCGCGGGCGACAAGGGAATACTTGTCCCCGTTCCTGTCTCGGAACACGATCTTGACTTTGGAGGGACGCCTCACCTTTCCCGCCTTTCCGCGCACGGAGAGACAGCCCTCCGCCCCGTACTGTTCCCCCTTTTGCCAGACGAACACGGGATTGATGAATTCGAAGAACCCCTCCTCCACGCTGACGATGACGGCGCGAATGGGGACGCCGACCTGCGGCGCGGCGAGGCCCGCCCCGTCCGCCTTTTCGAGCGTCTCGCGCATATCGTCGAGCAGTTCGCAGAGCTCGCCGTCAAACCGCGTGACAGGTGCGCATTTTTGGCGCAGAACGGGACTGCCGACCTGTAAGATCTCTCGCAACATACCTACTCCTTAACTCAGATTGGAGGGATTTTCCTCCACGTACACGAGCACATCCTTGTGCTTGATTTTTGCGCACACCGCATAGATCTCGCGGAGCGCCTCGTCCCCCGTAAGGCGCATGAGCACCTGATAGCGGAACTTGTTCTGGATGCGCTTGATGGGCGCATGCATGCGGTTGAAGAACAAAAAGCGGTCGCTCTCGCGGCGGTACAGCTCCGAAAGCCCCTCATAGACTTCCTTCAACGCCTCCACCGCGGCGTCCTCCCGCTCGCCCGTGACCATGACGCGCACGATCTTGGCAAAGGGCGGGAACGCCGTCGCGGCGCGCAGGGCGATCTCGTGGGCGTAGAAACCCTCGTAATCGTACCTTGCCGCAAACCGCAGGATATAATTTTCGGGGTCGTAAGTCTGCAAGACGACTTCCCCGGGCGCGCTTGCCCTCCCGCTCCTGCCCGCGACCTGTGTGACGAGCTGGAACGTGCGTTCCCCGCTGCGATAATCGGGAAAATGCAGGCTCATATCCGCGTCGAGGATCCCGACGAGGGTGACGGAGGGGAAGTCATGCCCCTTGGCTACCATCTGTGTGCCGACAAGGATATCCGCCTCCCTGTCCGCGAACTGTTTGAGAATCTTGAAATGCCCCTCTTTTCCGCTCACCGTATCGGTGTCCATGCGCAGGATGCGCGCCGAGGGATACATCTTTTTGAGCTCCGCCGTCACGCGCTGCGTGCCCGTCCCCACATAGCCGAGATGCCTTCCCCCGCAAGCGGGACAGGCGGGCGGCATCTTGTAGCGCGCCCCGCAGTAGTGGCATTTGAGGCAGTCCTCCTCGCTGTGATAGGTGAGCGCGACGTCGCAGTGTTCGCACTTGGCGACATACCCGCAATCGCGGCAGAGGACGGTCTGCGAATATCCCCTTCTGTTGAGAAACAGGATGGCTTGGTTGCCCTCCGAAAGGCAATTTTGCAGCCGCTCGCGCAAGATGCGGGAGAACGCCGTCGCATTTCCGCGGCGCACCTCCTGCCGCATGTCGACGAGGCGCACTTCGGGCATGGGGCGGGCGTTGATTCGCTCCGAGAGAGTCACGAGCCCGAATTCTCCCTCTTTTGCGCGGCGGTAGGTCTCCACCGAGGGGGTCGCGCTGCCGAGCACGAGCTTGCAGCCGTTGTATTCGGCGCGCAGACGGGCGACGTCGAAGGTGGAATACCTCGGCGCGCTCTCGGAGGAATAGCTTCCGTCATGTTCCTCGTCGATGACGATCATGCCCACGTTTTCGACGGGGGCGAACACGGCGGAGCGGGCGCCGATGGCGATTCTCGCATCTCCCTCCCGCAGCCGCATCCATTCGTCGAAGCGTTCGCCCGCGGAGAGCCCGCTGTGGAGAATGGCGGCTTCGCTCCCGAAGCGTGCGCGCAGCTGGCGGAGCATCTGCGGCGTGAGCGAGATCTCCGGCACGAGGAAGATGGCGGTCTTGCCCTCCCGGAGCGCGTCCGCGATGAGGGTGAGATAGATCTCCGTCTTTCCGCTCCCCGTCACGCCGTGGATGAGGGTGACCGTCCCCCCGCTCTTGACGGCTTCGACGGCGCTCTGCTGCGCCGCGGTGAGCGTGTGCGCGGGCGCGGCGGAAACGCTGCCCCGGTAGGGGTCGCGAAGAACGCGCCTGCGGACCGAAACGACGGCTCCGCTGTCGAGCATCGCTTTGAGCGCTCCCCCGAAGCGTTCCCGAAGGCGCGCGCTCTCCTCTTCCCCGTGCTCCCGCAAATAGGCGGCGAGGGCGAGCTGCTGTTTTGCGCGCGGGCTGACGGGATGTTCCCCTTCGGCAAGGCGGCAGACGTTGACGTACCGCCTCGCGACCTTGCCCGTCCGCATTTCGGCGGGGAGGAACAGCCGCAGCGTGAGCGCCAACGGCACGCGGTAACGCTCCGCGATGCGCCTTGCGAGCAAGAGGGATTCCTCTGTGAGCGCAGGGAGATCGTCCTCCCTGCGCAGAATCTTTTTGATCTTTTCGGGCGGGACGCCGCTCTCCTCTTTGACGCGCATGACAAAGCCCGTCGCCACGCCTTTCGCGAAGGGAACGGCGACGCGCATGCCCGCGGCGCAATCTTCCCCGCAGGCGTAATCGAAGATTTTATCGACGTCGCTGTGCGCGATGTCTACGATGACCTCGGCAAACAAAGCGGGCTTTCCTTACATCCCGGCGTCGATGAATCTCCACACCCGGTCGGAGCTGACCCCGAGATAGGTGCAGATATAACTTACGAGGGTATTGTTGGAAGTCTCCGGAATTTTGAGACGGGCGACTTGGAGCGCATGGCGGATGGCATTGTCCGAAGTGCTCTCCATATCGACGAGATATTCGCGGTACTCCGCTTCGCGTTCGATCAAACTTTTCATGGGATCCTCCCTATCGCTTTATGCGAAAAACAGCCCCGCGCAAAAGACGGGGCATGTTTTCAGTCTCTGACGATTCTGATCTTGCCGCTCATGACTTCATTGCAGGCGGCGACGATCTCTTTCTGTTTCCCGGGGAGCTCGGTCGCCCCCGTGGACTGCATCTGTTCGATGATCTGCCGTGTGCGCTTCGCGATGAGGACGCACAGCTCATAGCGGGAAATGGGGTCCTCTTCGGTGCCCAGTTTTCTCACCAACGCGTCGACCGACGGTTCATTGATCATATCTACACACTCCTGAATGTTTTTATCTTGTCTCCCGCCCGATGATCTCCTTGACCCTTGCTACGGCTTCATCGAGGACATCGTTCGTGACGACATAATCGTAATATTTTTCCTGCTCCGCCTCGTACTGCACCCGCCCGAGGCGCTCATCCCGCTCTATCCCCGACTCCGTCCCGCGGTGCGAGAGACGTTCGACGAGCGCCTGCATCGAGGGCGGTTTGATGAAGATGAGCACGCAGCTGTCCGGCAAAAGCGATTTGGCGTTCCGCCCCCCCACGACGTCGATCTCGAGGATGACGGAGCTCTTTTTGAGTTGCTCTTTCACAAAGGAGACGGGCGTCCCGTAGAGATTGCCGAAATGCTCGTCGTATTCGAAGAATTCCCCCCTCGCCGCGCAGCCGAGGAACTCCTCCCGCGTGAGGAAGAAGTACTCCCTGCCGTTCACTTCGCCCGCGCGGGGCGCGCGCGTCGTACAGGAGACCGACTTGACGGCAACTTTGTCTTTTACGAGCTGTTTTACGATCGTGCCCTTCCCGACGCCCGAGGGCCCGGAGATGACGATGAGTTTATGCGCCATACGTCACTCCAGATTTTGGACCTGTTCCCGCACCTTTTCGATCTCGTTCTTCATGGCGAGGGCGCACTTGGTGAGCGGACCGTCGTTGGACTTGGAGCAGATCGTATTGCATTCGCGGTTGAATTCCTGCACGAGGAAGTCGAGCTTCCTGCCCGTCTGTTCCTCCGCGCAGATCTTGTAAAATTCTTCGATATGGGATGCGAGGCGGGTGAGTTCTTCGTCGATATTGCACTTGTCCGAATACACCGCCGCCTCCGTGAGGATACGCGTCTCGTCCGCCTTTCCGTCGAGAAGTTCGCAGATTCTCGCCGTCAGCTTCTCCCGGTACGCCTCGGCGACGAGCGGGGCGCGGGAAGCGATCTCCTCCCTGAGAGAGGCAATGGTCTCCATGCGGGCGAAGAGATCTTTTTTCAGCCGTTCTCCCTCGGCGCGGCGCATTTCGGTGTGCGCGGCGAGCGCGGCGGCAAGCGCGCTGTCCAGAGCTTCGAGCAATTCTTCGTCGCAGCCCGCGGCATCCTCTGCAGAGAGTATTTCGGGCTGGCGCAAAAGCCCCGTGAGCGTGAGGTCGTCCTCGATCTCGGGGAACGCCGCTTTGAGAGACTTTGCCGCAGCGAGATAGGCGCGGGCGGCTTCGAGATCGACGGCAAGCGCCCTGCGCGCGGGTCGGCGGTCGGAAACGCTGACGAAAATATCGATATGCCCCCGGGAAACGCATCCCCGCACCGCAGCGCGGACGCGCTCTTCTGCGGCAAAAAACACGCGCGGCGCCTTGAAGGAGACGTCGAGAAAGCGGTTGTTCACCGACTTCATCTCGACGGTGACTTCCAGTCCGCCCTCGCGGTATTCTCCCTTGCCGTAACCCGTCATGCTGTACATATCGATTCCTCTTTGTCCGTATATTATACCACAAACGCGCGCGTGCGGTCAAGTTTTTTCGCGCGGTTTCCCGCGGAAATCAAAGCATCGCAAGAAATTCCCGCTCGTCGATGACGCGGATTCCGAGTTTTCTCGCCTTGTCGAGCTTGCTGCCCGCCTTGTCCCCCGCGATGACGAGGGTGGTCGTCTTGGTCACCGCGCTCTGGCAGACCCCGCCGCGCTCCTCGATGAGCTTTTGCGCTTCGGGACGGGACATCGCGGCAAGCGAGCCCGTCAGAACGACGTTCTCCCCCGCAAACGCGCCCTCCGCGGGGCGTGCCTGCACAAAGGGCGAGACGCCCGCCTCGAAGAGACGGCGGATCTCCTCCGAGTTCTCTTCATCGGCAAAGTAGGCGATCACGGAACGCGCGGTGATGTCGCCGATATTTTCGAGCGCCACGAGTTCGTCATAGGTGAGCTCGGCGATGCGCCCGACGCTCCCGAACGCGGCAAGATCGCGCGCCGCGACCCGTCCGATTCCGTCGATGCCGAGTGCATAGAGGAAGCGGTCGAGCGGGATTTGCTTGCTCTTTTCGACGGCGGCAAGCAGATTGGCGATCTTCTTCTCCTTGAAGCCTTCGAGTCCCTCGAAGTCCGCAGCGGTGAGGCGGTAGAGGTCGGAAAACGTCCTCACGCCCCTCTTTTCCGCGAGAAGCTGCAACGTCATCTCGGACATGCCCTCCACGTCCGCGGCGTTCTTGCTGCAATAGTGGGTGAGCTTTTGCACGATGCGCGGCGGGCAGGCGGGATTGTCGCAGAAGAGATTTGCGCCGACTTCCGAAAGGACGCTGCCGCAATAGGGGCAGACCGTAGGCTTTTCGACGGGCGTGCTGCCCTCGACATGGGCGACTGCGCCCAAAATCTCCGGAATGACCTCGTTGGAACGCCGCACGAGCACGCGGGAGCCGACTTTGACGTCCTTTCTCGTGAGATCGCCGTAGTTGTTGAGGGTGGCGCGGCGCACCGTCGCGCCCGCAAGTTCGACGGGCGCTATCTCCGCGAGCGGCGTGAGCTTGCCCGTCCTCCCCACCTGCCAAAAGACGCGTTTGACTTGGCTCTCCGCCTCTTCCGCCTCGAATTTATAGGCGATCGCCCAGCGCGGGAACTTATCCGTGGCACCCATGTCCGAGCGGATGCCCTCTTCGTTGACCTTGATGACCGCGCCGTCCGTGAGCACGTCGAGGGTGCGCCGCCGCACTTCGATCTCGTCCACGGCGGCAAAGACCTCCTCCTCCGTGGCGCAAATTTTGAAGTAGGGAAAGACCTTGAACCCCTCTTCCTTCAAAAACCGCATCGCGTCCGTCTGCGAGGAGACCGGGGATTCGCTCATGTAATTGACGTCATAGAAGAGAATCTCGGGATTCCTCGACGCGGTGACGGCGGGGTCGAGATTGCGGATGGCGCCCGCCGCGGCGTTGCGCGCATTTTTGAGCGGCTCCGCGGGGTGCGCCGCGTTGTATTTGGCGAGTTCGGAGAGACGGATGACGGCCTCCCCGCGCACCTCGAGGGTGCCGGGATAGGAGATCTTGAGCGGGAAACTCTTCACGGTGAGCGCCTGCGCCGTCACGTCCTCTCCCTCCGCGCCGTTCCCGCGCGTCGTCGCCCGCACGAACAGTCCGCCCTCATACGTGAGGCAGACGGTGAGCCCGTCGTACTTGTATTCCACGGTATAGGTGGGGTCTCCGTACTTTTTTACGCGCGTGAAAAAGGCGGAGAGCTCGTCCGCCGAGACCGCCTTGTCGAGGCTGTACAGCCGTGCGATGTGCGCATGGCGGGCAAAGCCCTTGACGGGCTCCCCTCCCACCCGTCTGGTCGGAGAATCGGGGAGCCTCTCCCCGCTCTCCCTTTCGAGTTCTCTGAGCTCGTCGTAGAGCCTGTCGTACTCTCTGTCGGGAACGGACGGATCGTCGAGGACATAGTATTCGTACGCCCACCGGTTGAGAATATCGACAAGTTCACGCATGCGGCTGTTCATGATACATTCCCCCTATGTTAAGATTTCAAGCGGGGCGAGCGCCGCCGCGAGATCCTTGTTGCCGACCGACTGAAAATGCACGGTGATGATGAGATTTGCACCCTGCCCGCGCACCGCAAGCACCGTCCCCTCGCCGAAGCGGAGGTGCTTCACGCGCACGCCGACGCGGTACTCCGAAGTGTCCCTCTTCTGCGCCGCGGGAGGGTTGTGCTTGGACATGGTAGCCGCCGAAACGCCCGAAGGACGCTTCGTCTCGCTTCCGAACGTCGCAAACACCGTCCGCTCCTCTTCTTGCTGCACCGCAGAAGGCACCCTGCGCGGCGGCGGATTTTTCGAAGCGTACCCGTAGCCGCCGCCATAGCGCCGCGGCTCGTAAAACGAAGTGCGGGGACGGTTTTCGGGAATCTGTAAGACCCCTCTGAGCTCCTCGACGAATTGCGACCGCGCCGTCGGCTCCCTTCTGCCGTACAGATAGCGGCTCAAAGAACGGGTGAGCCACAGCCGCTCCTTCGCGCGGGTGATGGCGACGTACATGAGCCGTCTCTCCTCCTCGATTCCGCGCGCCTCTTCGAGCGCGCGCGGGGAAGGGATGACGCTCTCTTCCAGCCCGACGAGAAAGACGCAGCGGAATTCGAGCCCCTTGACGGCGTGGATGGTCGCCACGGTGACGTAATTGCCGTCGTCCATTTCGTCGGTATCGGAATAGAGGGTGATCTGTTGCAGATATTCCGCAAGGGATGCCCCCTGGTTCATGCGTGCGTATTCGTCCACCGAGCTCTTGAACTCATCGAGGTTGGCGCGCTTCGTCACGCTCTCGTCCGAGTTGTCCTCGTACTGCTCGCGCATGCCGGACGTTCTGAGGAGCTCGTCCACGAGCTCATCCACGGGAGCATCCTGCGCGCGCACGACGAGCTTTCTCACGTAATTTCCGAAGGCGCGCACCTTTTCCTTCGCGGCGGACGCGAGGGCGAGCCCGTCGCAATCCAGCACGGCGTCGTAGAGGGAGAGTTCCTCCCGCTCCGCATAGCCGCGCAGCGTCTCGATGGTCTTTTCGCCGATGCCGCGTTTGGGCACGTTGATGACGCGTTGGCACGCCTCGTCGTCATAGGGATTGGCGATGAGGCGCAGATAGGCGAGCACGTCCTTGATCTCCTTGCGTTCGAAGAACTTGAACCCGCCGAACACTTTGTAGCTGATGCCGTATTTGGTGAATTCCTGCTCGAAGGCACGCGTCAACGCGTTGATACGCATGAGCACGGCGAAATCGGAGAGCCGGTACCCCTCGCGCACGAGCCGCGAGATGGTCTGCGCCGCAAAGAGTGCCTCCTCGAGCTCGCTCTCCGCCTCGACGTATGCGGGCGGTTCCCCCTCCCCCTCGTTTGTCCAAAGTTTTTTCTCGCCCTTGCGGATGCGGTTATGCGCAATGGAAGCGTTCGCAAGGCGGAGAATGGAGGCGGTGGAGCGGTAGTTGCGCTGCAATTTGTACATCTTCGCCTTGGGGAAGCTCTGCTCGAAATGCAGGATATTCTCGATCTTCGCCCCCCGCCAGCCGTAGATGGACTGGTCGTCGTCTCCGACGACAAAGAGATTGCCGTAACCGGATGCGAGGATACAGACGATCTCGAACTGCACGGCATTGGTGTCCTGGAATTCGTCCACATGGATGTAGCGGAACCGACCCGAAAGATAGGCGCGCGCCTCTTCGTCCTCGCGGAGCAGGGCGAGCGCTTCGAGCAGCAAATCGTCGAAATCGAGCGCATTGTTGGCTTTGAGGTGCGCGTTATATTTTTTGAACACCGCGACGGCGGCGTCGATTCCCCTCTCGTAGCGGTAGCGCCTGCCGTATTCTTCGGGGGAGAGCCCGAGCATCTTCGCATTCCCGATATGGAATTTGACGGATTTGAGCAGACTCTCCTCGTCGTAGCCGCATTCCTTGAACGCCTGTTTGATGACGGCGGAGCGCTCCTGTTCGGAATAGATGGAGAAATTGTCTTTGAGCCCTCTCCTTTCGGCATACAGGCGCAGAATCTTTACGCACATGGAATGGATGGTGCAGACCCACATCCTGCCGGGCTCGCACACCGCTTCGAGGCGCTCCCTCATCTCCCTCGCCGCCTTGTTGGTGAAGGTGATGGCGAGGATACACTCGGGCGGGACGCCCTTTTCGGTCACGAGATAGGCGATGCGCGAAGTGAGCACGCGGGTCTTTCCGCTGCCCGCCCCCGCGAGCACCAGGACCGCGCCCTCGGTATCGAGGACGGGCGCAAGCTGTTCTTCGTTGAGATTCGCGAGTATTTCCATACCCGAATATTATATCATACCGCGCGCGCGTTTGCAAGGATTTCAAGGGTTTGCCGTGTGCAAAAATCACAACAGCGGCGCCTTCCGTGCGCTTTATTTTCTTCCCTTGATCTCGAATTCGTATTCCCGCTTGAAGCGTTCGAGGGCGCGCAGATACTTTTCGGAGAGTTCGAGGCTGTACCGCTGCCGTTCCGCATAGGAGAGGGTGTCGTAATATTCTTTGTCGGTGAGGCGACCGATGGCGTCCGAGACCTCCCCTTCCGACAGCAGCAGCGCCTTGACTTTGAGATAAAATTCGTCGGGCGATTCGCCTTTGATGCTCGCCTCGACTTTTTCCTGAAAATACCGCTCCGCTTTGTTCTCGTTGATTCCCTGCGCTTTCGCATGCGACCGCTCTTCCTGCAAGCGCTGTTCACACTCCTTCCAGAACCCCTTTTTCATGCGCGTTTTGGCTTCCCTCGCCAAGGATTTCAGACTCCTTTCCACAACAACCTCCGGGATAAGACATTTTTTGCAAGAAAAAATCCGTAACGCGCGTTACGGATCTTCTTTCAGTTTCTGCTTCTTTTTCTTGCGGCTTCCGCCTTCTTCTTTTTCTTCACAGAGGGCTTCTCGTAGAACTCCTTTTTCCGGAGATCACCGATAATGCCGTCGCGCGAACACTTTCTCTTGAACCGCCTCAACGCGGATTCGAGATTCTCGTTTTCACCGACCCGAATCGTGGACATAGACAACCCTCCTTCGCCGCAGCACTTATTTACCCGAACATTATAGCAGAGCCGCGCGGAGATGTCAATCACTTTCGCGCCGCTTTTGAAAATTTTTCCTGCGTCACAGCATGGCGCGCAGCTCTCTTGCGGCGGCGTCCATGGCGGACTCGGCAGCTTCCCGGTCCTTTGCGCGCACGGAAAAATAGATTTTCAGTTTGGGCTCCGTTCCCGAGGGACGCACACAGACGAAGCTGCCGCCCTCGAGTTCGTAATACACGCAGTTGCAGCGGGGAATCCCGAGGGGCGAGCGGGCCCCGTCCGCGGCAATGCGCACATCCGCGGAATAGTCGCGCACCGCCTCCACGCGCAGCCCGCCGAGCGAGGGCACATGCCTCGTTTTGAGGGCGTCCACGGTGGCGTTCATCTCCCGCATGGCGCCGAGCCCGGAGTATTGGATGGAGATGTTTTTATCGAGCACATATCCATACTTTTGATAGATCTCCATCAGGCGGGAGTAGACCGTCTTGCCGCGCATCTTGTTGTAGCAGACCATCTCGGCGCAGAGCATGGAGGCGACAACGGCGTCCTTATCGCGGGCATGGGTGCCCCGTAAATAGCCGCAGCTCTCCTCGAAGCCGAATACGAAGGTGTGCGAACCGTCCCGCTCCCACTCCTTGATCTTCTCGCCGATGAACTTGAATCCGACGGGCGTCTCGAAGAGCGCAACGCCGAAATCCTCGCAGATGGCGCGCGCCATGCCCGTCGAGACGAAGGACTTGACGACGGCGGCATTTGCGGGCAGTCTGTTCTCCTCTTTGAGGCGGGTGAGGATGTAGTCGAGCAGGAGGATCCCCACCTGATTGCCGGAGAGGGCGACGAATTCCCCTTCCCCGTTCCGCACGGCGACGCCGAGGCGGTCGCTGTCGGGGTCGGTGCCGAATACGACGTCCGCGTCGGTCGCGTTCGCGAGGTCGACGCCCATCTGCAACGTCTCCTTGAACTCGGGGTTGGGCACGGCGACGGTGGAAAAATCGGGGTCCTCGACCGTCTGCGCCTCCACGACGTCGACATGGATGCCGAGACGGCGCAAGATCGTCATGACGGGGACATACCCCGAGCCGTGCACGGGCGTATAGACGAGTTTGAGCTCCTTCCCGCACGCCTTCACCGCCTCTTCGGAGAGGCTCAACGCCGCGATCTCGGCGTAGTAGCTCTCGTCGACCGCGGGGGGAACGGGCAGGATGAGGGGACTGTCTTTCTCCCCTTCGACGCCGAGGAGATCCCCGATCTTTGCGATATGCCCGACCACGGCGGCGGTCGCCTCGGGCGACATCTGCGCGCCGTCCTCGCCGTAGACCTTATAGCCGTTGTACTCCTTGGGGTTGTGGGAGGCGGTGATCATGATGCCCGCCGCCGCACCGAGCTTTCTCACGGCGAAGGAGAGCATGGGCACGGGATGCGCCTTGCCGAACAGGCTGACCTTGATGCCGTGCTTTGCGAGCACGCCCGCCGCGCTCTCCGCAAACAGGCGGGAATTTCTGCGGGTATCGTAGGAAACGACGACGCCGCGCTCCTTTGCCCCGGGCTCCCCTTCGAGATAGCGGGCGAGCCCCTCCGTTGCCCGCATGACGGTGTAAATATTCATCATATTCACGCCGTAGCCGATGATGCCGCGCATCCCCGCGGTGCCGAATTCGAGCTCCCCGCCGAAGCGGTATTCGATCTCTTTTTCGTTCCCCGCGAGCGAGGCGAGCTCCTCGCGCGCGTCTGCCGAGAGGCGCGGATCGGAGAGCCAGCTTTGATACAGTTCAAAATATCCCATACAGTGTTAACCTCTTTCCCGGTTGATGTCAAGATCGGCGGGCTGCGTCTCTCCCGCCACGGTGCCGTCGGACAGGAAGAATTTGCGCCCCTTGTCCCCATAATAGTTGACGAATTGCATGGCGATGAGGAAGAGATAGCTCATCGGCACCGTCAGAAGAAGCGCGCTCCCGAGCGTTGCGAGCGCGCACACGACGTTGAACACGGCGATGCCGTAGCACGCCGCAAGGAACCCGCCGTACCTGCGCAAAAAGGACTTGCCGTGCGTCCGCGTATCTTTCAGGGCGGCGCCGACCTTCATGCCGTCCGCGACCATGGCGGGCATCCACGAGGACGCCACCGTGAGTTTGAGCGCCTGCAAACACAGCACGAGCGCCAGAGACAGCGAGAGGGAGAGCAGCACCGAGAGCACGCTCCAATTCATGAGAAGGGAGGGAATGTAGAAGAAGAGCAGAGCGCAGGCGAGAAGAGAAAGCACGTCATATACGAAGGCAAGCGGCACATAGACGAGCTGATAGAGCGAAGCCTGCCCCAGCGTCCTGAAATAGGTCGAGGCAAAGCTCGTGCGCGAGTAGGCGCTCATGCGGTCGTGGACGCCGCCGCCGAGGGCATAGAGCGCCAGACCGTTGAAGTATCTGCCGAGCACATATAAGAGAGCAATGCCGACGACCGCGCCCGCGATCGAGCCGATGTTGCCGCCGAGCAGGCGGAAAAACGCTTTGAGCGCATCGGAGAATTGGAGCGGCAGCGCTTCGAGCGCGCCCGCATTCGCGGTCACGAGCGCATGCAGGTATTCCTGCGCAAGCGTTTGCAGCGAGGCGATCTCCGCACTCTCCACGATCTGCACGAGCCCGTAGCGGATGATGACATAGGAGAGGCTGAAAAAGACCACTCCCGTGGCGAGCCTGTACAGGAGCAGTTTGAAAACGCTGGAAAATTGCCCGACCGTGATGTCGAGCGCACGCCGAAATCTCATCGGTACCCCCTGAAACTCAAAAGTTCGTCCTCGCGGTCGAGTTTATCCTGCGCGAAATAGACCGTCTCCATGCGGACGGTAAAGCTCAAAAAGAGCACAATAAACAGGGCGACGCCCACGGTGCGGAAGATCGCCTCGTGCGTGACGGAGAGCCCTCCCACGACGACGATTCCCGCGAGAAAGGAGACGGCATAGGCGAAGATCAACCGCCACCGCACCCCCATCATGAGGCGGTAGGAGTAGACGAACGCGTCATAGAAGCCGAATCCCGTGAGCTGGCGGCAGGGCAGCCAAAGGTAGAAAATGGTCGCCACATACACGAGCGCAAAGGAGGTCGCAAGGAAGGCGAGAAAGAAGAGCACGTACACGAGCGGCGTCGCGCGGATCGCGGAGATCGCGAAGCAGATCGCCGAAAGCACGATCGCCCACACCTCATAGAGGACGAGATAGAGCGCCGTGACGGCGAGCATGGAGAAAAGGATCCTGCCCGTTCCCGCAGGCACCCCGCTCATCGTGCGTTTGCCGATGCGGAGGTGCTTTTCCACGAAGGAGAGCAAAAACGCACCGAAAAACACCGCCGTGACGAACGCGAGCGTGTCGAACACGGCGCCGAGCGCGCTGTCGAAGCGGAGGAGTCCGAACGCGCCGAAATAGCCGAGAAAGGAGAGGCGCGGCTCCCCCGAAAAAATTCCGCGCACAAGCGCCCCGATGGCGGTATAGTCCAACGAGAGCGCCAAAAATACAGCGGGCAGAATCGCAAAGGGAAGCACGAACCAGATATTTTTGGCGAGGTATTTCCAATGTCCGAATACAGTACGCATAGTGCTCCTTTCCCCCCTATTATATAACAAATTCCGCACGGTGTAAAGTCATTTCGGGGAAATAATTTCGCCCGCGGCGAAAAGCCGCGGGCGCTGCTCTCATTCGACCGAGATCTCCGCTCCCGTGAACCAACCGTCCCCGTCCGCCTCAAAGACGACCGTATAGGTGCGATCTGACGTGACAAGGCGCAGGGTACGCGTCGCGGCGTCGTAGGTGATGCCGCCCTCGACGGGCTCGCACGGCGTCCCGTCCTCGTAGAGGGAGAAGAACGCGAGCGCCCCCACATCGGGCGTTGCAAGGTATTCGGTGTGGACATGGTATGCCTGCGTCACGTCCACGGTGAACGTTCCGCCCTCCGAAGGGACGTCGAAGCGAGCCACGCGGTCGACGCTGTACAGCACGCTCGAATTCATCGTGCCTCCCTCGAAGGAGACCGTCGCCCGGTCGGCATACTCGACGTCATAGAGCATGCCGTCCTCCCCCGTGCCGCGCACGAGGTAGATGGAGACGGGCGCATAGATCGAGCCGAACGTTGCGACCTCCCGTTTGTCCCCGACGTCGGTGACGGTCACGATGAGCGGGTCGCCGTCGCTGTCCGTCGCGCCGTAGTAATAGAACGTGTATTTCGTCACGCCCAAATTCTTTCCGTTCTCGAATTCGTAGTCCTCGACGAGCGCGGAGAAGGGCATATCCGCGGAGGTCAGCCAATCCCTGTCGTAATAGATGCCGACCTGCGCGCAGTCGACCCTTTCGACGAACCCGTCCTCCCCGCGGAAGAGCTCGATGCGGAAGCTGAACGCCAGACCGAGGTCGGGGTCGAGGTGGGTATAGAACACGAAGCGGTCATCGGGCGTCATCGTAACGAGGAGCGGTTCGAGATAGCTTTCGCCCTCCGCCGTCTCCTCATAGAGGTCTGCGCCGACGATCTCCCCCTTGCGGAACCCGAACTGCGGCGCATTCGCATATGCGTTTTCCACGAGATAGATACGGAGCTTGTTGACGGGTTCGCTGAACTCGATCGATCGTCCGACGCTGTACAGCGTGAAGGTGCGATTCTCGTCCGTTCCGCCGAGGAAGAACCGCACGGTATACGCCTGCCCGTCGGATTCGAGGTCGGCGGCCCACAGCACGCCGTAGCGTTCGACGACGGTCAGCTGCACGAGGTCGGTGTAGTCGGCTTCGGCATTTTCGAGCACCCCGGGGATATGGACGGAGACGGTCTGCCCGCCCGCCTTGAAGGTGATGGTGCCGTCGCCGTTCGCGTCGCGGTAGACGATGTCCTCGTCGAAGCTGCCGAGCGAAGCGGAATAGGTGACGACCTCGCCGGACCGCGTAAAGACGAGCGTATAAACGCCGTCCTGCGTGACGGCAGTCCACCTGCCCGCATCCCCGCTTACGAACTGCGCGCGGTACAGGTAGGCGGTATCCCCCTCGGTGTAGCCGAACGAGAAGATGCGGACGACCTCGAAGGTCTCGCCCTCCCAAACATAGAAGAAGCGTGCGTAATACCTCTCATCCGCGGAGAGCTGTTCGGCATAATTGCCCTGCGTCACTTCGATCGCGGTGATGGAGCCGTCCTCCGCGAGGGTGTATTCGAGCAGCCAAACGACGGGGGAACCGCCGTTCGGGACGACGAGCACCGCCCAGTCCCCGTCCTCGGAGAAGCGGCTGTCGCTCTCGCTGTATGCGACGTGGCGGAATTCGCCGTCCCTCTTGACGTAAAGCAGAACATCGTTCGTCCCCGCCGTAAAGTCAAAGACGTTGGCGTAGACGTAGTACTTCGTTTCGATGCGCATCTCGTTGCCCTTGCTGTCCGCGGTTTCGAATGCGCCTGTGCGGTACGCCGCATAGACGAGGAGCAGACCCGATTCCCCGTCCTCGGCGGGCTCGACGGGCGTAAGGTCGGAGTCGACGAGCATGAACTGCAAAACATAGTCTGCTCCGTCCGTCCCCTTCTCGCGGATCTCGTACATTCTGCCGTAGAGATCGTGCGTTTCCCCTTCGAGGTATTCCGCGGGGAAGGTCTCCTGCACGGAGGAGAAGATATGGGCGCCGAGCGAATCCGTGGCGTCGAAGGCAAAGTTCCAGACGCTCGCCGACACGTGGTAGCTTCCGAATCCGTAATAGCCGTAGTAGATGCTGTTCCCGCTCTCAACGATGTCGCCGAACGAGACGCGCTCGACGAGCCCGCCCTGCAAGGTAAAGGATGCGCCCGCAGGCAGGTTGCGAATCGAAGGGACATACGTGTTCCCGAATTCGTCGAGAATGCGCACGGTCACGACGCTGTCCATGAGCGCGATGACGGTGACGGGCAACGTCGTTTCCTCCGCGCCGTGCAGCACGAGCGTCCCCTCCGTCTCGAACAAGGGCTGTCCGTCGGGGGAGAAGGTGAGCGTCGCCGAGACGTTCTTCTCCGTCAGACCGACGTCGTCGAAGGCGAGCGTCCCTTCAAAGACGTATTCGCGCGGCGACCAGCGGTAATACGTCGTATTCTGGTAGACGTAGGTCTCGCCGCCCGGCACGGGCATCGTGTCGTCCTCGGTGAAGGAATCGGTATAGTAGTCATAGGCAAAGACGAGCATTTCGCCGTCCTCGACCGCATAAAACCCGTACAGGTAGCCGTCCACAAACACGCCCTCCTCGGCGAACATGACGGAGGAGAACGTTTCGGAATAATACGTCGCAAGATATTGCGAATGATCGGGGTAGGAGAAGGTCTTGCCCGCGGGGTCATAGGCGACGAAGAACGCGCTCGAATCCCCGATGAAGAAGGCGAGATATTTCTCGGTGAGAACGGTGTAATAGCCGTCGTAGGTGAACCCGTAGGAGTCGGTATACGTCCCGAATCCATAGCCGTCGAGGGTGAGCTGCGAAAGATCGCGCGCGGTATAGGTGCCCGCGAGCTCGTGGTCGAACACCACGCACAAGCGGTTATAATAGCTCTCGACGAGCTCCACCGTCCAATGCTCCGTCCCCTTGGGGAAATTGAGCGTGAGCGCATAGATATGCTCTTCTTCATCGATCGTCTCGTAAGTACCGCGCACGGTGTCCCAACCGTTTTCGAGGGTGAGAGTTCCGTTCTCGCGGAAGGCGACCGTAGCATCCTCATAGCCTTCGAGAGGCTCATAGTTGGTATCCCGCAGCTGCCAGACCTCGCTCGTCATGGAGAAATCGGGGGTGACGTCGCGGAACGTCTTGGCGGCGGTATCGAGTTCGAGCGTATACACCTTGCCGCCGCCCAAAAAGATGACGGTATCCCTGCTCATCTTGTCGTAGGTATAGGTGCCGTCGAAGCTGCCCGCCTGAGAGACGTACGTCGCATTGTGCGCGAACCCGTCGAGTTGCAGATAGCTCGCATCGCCGCCCGTATAGATGACCGCCGTCCCCTCTTCGAGAAGGTGATAATAGTCGAGCTCCATAGAGCCGATCCCGAGTATATCTTCGAGGACGACACGATAGGTGATATACTGCATCGTCGTGCCGTCCGTCCCTGTAAAGGTATAGATGGGTTCGCCCGCAAACGTCGTCCCGGTGCGCGCATAGGTGCCTTCCTCGAAGGAGACCGGGCTGCCGTACTCATCGAGCTCGGCGCCGTACTCCGCATGCCCTCTGCCGTCCGTGCGGTAGGAGACGAACGTATAGCCCGTCGAACCGTAGCGGTCGACGAGGATATACTCCGCGGGACGCTCTTCGAGGAGCTCGAACGTCTGCTTGTCCCGGGAGACGAAATAGTACGTCGTCTCGCCGTCGTCCGCGTCGAACGTGAAGAAGGTCTCGCCCTTGAATCCGAGGGGCAAAATGTCCATGCCGCCGCAGACGGCGTCCCCCTCGCCCGTCACATAGAGGCTGCCGAATCGCGCGCCCGCGCTCACGGTCGAATCGTGGAAGTAGAGCATGCCGCCTCCCTCTTTTTCGCGATACAGGTCGTAAAAAGGCTTGCCGTCCGCCTCCATGAGGCAATAGATGCCCGCCGAAGAAGAGACGAGGAAGCGGAAGTCGCGGAAGGGGACTGCATCCTCGCCCGCAGCGCGCAGGAAATGATAGCTGTAAAAGAAGAGCTCCGATCTTCCGATCTGTTCCTTGGTGACGAACCCTTCGGAGACGGGCGAGAGCACATCTCCCACCGTGTCATACACTTTGGCGACGGTCCCCGAAAGAATCCCGCTCTGATAGGGCGTATCGTAGATGACGAGCACGGGCATGCCGGCGCGGTCCTCCCAATATCCGTATCCGTTGTCGGTAAATTGCAGCCGCCAATACTCCGTGAAATTCTCGTCGAGCGGCGCAAAGCGCTTCACGGGCTTTGCCTCCGGGAAGAGTTGGAAGGAGCGGCTGAATTCCGCCTTGCCCTGTGCGTTCACCGTATAGAAGTCGAGCACTTCGCCGAAGATCTCGCTGCTGCGCACCCTGTACGTGCCCTCCGTGCGCTCTCCGCCCACGGTCAGCTGCGCGCTGCCCGGAACGAGCGAGAACCCGTCGAGGGTGAGCGAAGCGTCCGCGCCGTCCGCCTCTCCCGCATACGCGCCCGCAAAGCCGTCCTCCAAGACGCACACGCCCATTTCCTCATCGGGAATGGCGACAAAGCGCAACAGGGCGTAGTTTTCGACCTGCATCTCGACGAGGAGCGCGCGCGTGCCGTAGGACTCCTCGTCGTAGTACGCGCTCTTGTATCTGCCCTCGCTGAACGTTTCGCCCTCGTCGTCGGTCAGAAGGACGTTGCCGTACCCGTCGAGGTGGAAGGAATAGACCCCGGGAAAGACAGCGCCGTCCGCGAGAGGCTCGGTGAAGCGGAGCTGCGTGTAATAGCCCTCCTCCCCCTCTTTTCTCACCGAGAATACGGGCACGCCGCCGCGCTCGCCCACGGTGAAGTAGAAGCCGACGTCCCCCTGCGGCTCGTCGAATCCGAAGAAGTATTCCCCGCTCCCGAAGGAGAAGTAGGTGCCGCGGCGGGAGACCGTCTCTCCCTCGCCGTCAACGTAGGTGTACGTTCCCGAGAGATATCCGTCGAGGGTGAGCGAAGCGGTCGTCTCCGCCGCGCCGAGATGGTTGTCCCACAGCGTATAGGTCTCCGCCATCGAGCCGCGCTCATAGGCGAACATGTGCCCCCGCTCGAAGATCTTTCCCGAGATCGCGTCATCGCCCTCTCCGAACACGAATGTGCCGTCCTGCACCCTTCCCGCATACTCGCTCCCGCCGCGGTGAAGATACGCCTTGCCCTCCTCGTGCGCGGGGAGATATACGACGTCGTCCCCGCCGAAGAAGTCGCGGTACCCGATGTCCCACACCGCATAGTAGCGGGCTGCGCCGTTCTCGACGAAGCCGAGCGGCTCGCCGGGCTGATGGACGGGTGCGCCATCCGCGCTCTCCGCCCAGCCCGCAAAGCGGAAATATTCCGCCGAGAAGGGGCTTTCGGGGAACTCGCCCTCCTCCGCGCCGTAGAGCAGCACGACAAGGAGAGGGTCTCCCGGCACATCGGCGCTGTTCGCCTCAAAGGTCGCCGTGAACGTCGTGCGGGCGAGATAGACGGTAAAGCTCTGCCCCTTGCCGAGTTTTGCCGTCGAGGGCTCCCCGCGGGAGGGGTCGAGTTTGTAGTGTTCGGGCATGGTCATGCCGTCCGCGGCATTGCAGCCGTTCCCGTAGATTCCCCTTCCCGTGCCGGGCTCTCCCTCGGCATAGGAGCCGTCCGCATTTTGAAGATAGAGAGAATAGGTGTACGTTGCGTAATATTTTGCCGTCAGCGTGAGATTGCGGTCGGGCATGGTCGCCCCCGCGGCGACGGCACTGCGCCCATCGTACCAACCCGCAAAGGGCATGCCGTCCGATTCCGCGGGCAAATGTGCGGCGAGAACGCCGTCGAGAGAGCTCCCCGCAACGACCGTGAGCGTCTCGCGGCGGTCTCCCTCCGCGCCCGTGACGAGGGTGAGCGTCCGTTCGGCGGGCGCCTCCCACACCGCGTAGTACGTCCTGTCCGAATCGGGAAACCGTGCGGGAAGCTCCACAGGCGCGCCCTCCCCGCTCTCCGCCCACCCGGCGAAGTACATGCCGTCCTTTGCGGGCGCGGGAGGCTCTGCGAGCGCGTCGCCCGCCACGCCCTCCGCGGCATAGACCGTCTCCCCGGTCCCGAATTTTCCCCCGTTGGCGTCGAACGTCACCCTGACGACTCCATCATGGGCACAGGCGGCGACGGCAAACGCAAATACCGCCGCAAACAGCATGCCGAGCGCCGAAAGCAATGTTTTCGATCTTCTCATCGCATTCTCCTTTGCACACATTTATGCGCATAAAAATGTTCTTATACAAATATATAAGATAATACAATAATGATAACATACATGAAAAATGTTTGTCAAGCGCGTGGGGAACATCGGCATACTTTCGGAAAAATGAAAATAAATGACACCGCGTGTAATCAAAACGATGGCTTGCAAGAACCGCACATGCGGCATTGCAAGCCATCTGTCCAAAACAAACTGTATTTTTTCGAAAATTATATGGAGACGATCGTGGGGACGAGCGTTTTGCGGTCCGCCGCGAGGTAGGCGTAGGACGGGCGGACGAAATCGCCGAGCGAGCCGGGGTTGATGCAAAGCACGCCGCCGACGGTCTCCATGGCGGCGCAGTGGGTGTGCCCGTACAGCGCGGCGGTGCAGCCGAGCTCCCTTGCGCGCGCGGCGAGCCCTTCGCGGTCCTTCTTGACCCCGTAGCGATGCCCGTGGCAGCAGAAGAGCCTGACCTCTCCGAGGGTGAACACGAACTCCTCTTCCGCGTACCCCAAATCGCAGTTTCCGCGACACAGGTACACTTTTTTGGGCTGTCCGGGGACATCCCGCACGAAGCGCAGCACATCGCGGAAGCCGTCCCCGAGGTGGATAACGAAGTCGTTCTCGGCAAAAAGCGGAGCGATCTTTTCCAGTCCTTCGAGGCGGCAGTGGGTATCCGAAATGACGACGGCGGTGTTCACAGCATCGCCGCGAGCTTTGCGAGCGCGCGCCCCCTGTGCGAGACGGAATTTTTCTCCTCTTCGCTTGCCGAAGCGAACGTCTTGCCGAGCTCGTCGGAGACGAACAGGCTGTCATAGCCGAATCCGCCCGTCCCGTGCTCCTCGCTTGCGATCATGCCGTCCGCCCTGCCCTCTGCGACGAGCTCCCGCCCGTCGGGAAAGACGAGGGCGACCGCGCAGACGAAGTGCGCCCGCCTGTCTGCGGCATTTTGCAAATTTTCGAGGAGAAGCCTGCGGTTTTCGGCGTCTCCGCCGCCCGAATACCTTGCGCTCCGTACCCCGGGCGCGCCTCCGAGCGCATCCACGCACAGTCCGCTGTCATCCGCGAGCGCAGGCAGACGGGTCGCCGCGGCAACGGCGCGCGCCTTGATGAGCGCGTTCTCCGAAAAGCTCGTGCCCGTCTCCTCGATCTCGTCCGAAAAGCCCATCTCGCGGGCGGAGACCAGCTCCGCGCCCGTAAAAATTTCGCGTATTTCGCGCACCTTATGCGCATTTTGCGTGGCGACGACGATGATCACGCTTCCTCCAACGGCACGAAGGAGAACTTATCGAGATCGAAGAGTCCCTTGTCCGTGAGCTTGATCTTGGGAATGACGGCGAGCGAGAGGAAGGCGAGCGTCATGAACGTCTCGTAGCAGTCCTTGATTCCGAGCGCCCTTGCGCGCTCTTGAAGCTCTCCCGTGCGGGCGACGACCTCCTCGACGGGCGCGCTGCTCATCAGCCCCGCGATATCGAGCGGGAAGCTGTCCTCGCCGTCCGCGGAGACGACCGCCATGCCGCCTCCCATCTGTTCGAGGAGCGCGACCGTGCGCGCCATCGCCTCGTCGCTGTCGCCGATGACGACGAGATTGTGGCTGTCATGGGCGACGGAAATGCCCATCGCACCCCCTTTCAGCCCGTACCCGCGGATGAGCCCCAAGCCGATATTACCCGTCGCATGGTGGCGCTCCACCACGGCGAGCTTGCACAGATCTTTCCCGGCGATGTCCAAAACGCCCACGGGCGCCGGGAGGAAGCTCTCCACGGTATACAGCCCGTGCGGCAAAATGTCGATGACGCGTAGCTTCCCGCCCTTGCAGACGATGCGGAAGCTGTCTTTCGTGACGGGCTTGATATGCACGGTGCCGCGGACGGTCTCGGGAAGGTAGCGCATGTCCGTCTCAAAGAGCGGTTTTTTGTCCTCCGCGACGAGCACGCCGCGCTTGAACACAGCCGATACGCAGAAGTCTTTGAGGTCATCGACGAGTACCATGTCCGCGAAGTACCGCGGCGCGATCGCTCCGACGTCCTCCATGCGATAGCATTCCGCGATGTTGACGGTCGCCATGGCGATCGCGTATTTTGCGGGGACGCCCGCCGCGACAAGGCGGCGCAGCGCGTCGTCGAGATGCCCGCGCGAGGAGAGATCTTTTGCGTTCTTATCGTCCGAGCAGAGGATGAACCTGCGGAAGTTGTACCCGTTGACGATTCTCGCCGCGTCGGCAAGGTTGTTGGTGGAGGAGCCGCAGCGCACCTGCACGAACATCCCGCGCGCGATCTTTTCGAGGCATTCCGCATCGGTAATGGACTCGTGGTCGGTGAGCACACCCGCGCACCGGTAGGCGCAGAGCGCATTCCCCGAGACCTCGGGGGCATGTCCGTCGACGGGTTTATGCAGCGCGAGGGTAGCCTCGATCTTTTTGAGCACATCGGGGTCGCCGCCGATGACGGCGGGGAAGTTCATCATCTCGCCGAGCCCGAAGAAGAGGTCGCGCCCGATCTCGCGCGCCGTCTCCGTGCCGTCGATGACCGCGCCGCTCGTCTCGAAGGGGGTCGCCGGCACACAAGAGGGCAGTTGCAGATACACATCGATGGGACAGACGCCGCCGATGCCGAGGCGGGAAAACGCCTCCTTCATGTATTCGGCGCCCGCCACGCCGCAGACGTTGACGATCTCATGCGGGTCTGCGACGATGCCCGTCGTTCCCCGCGGGACGGCGAGGGACGCCCACGCCTCGGGCGAGAGCATGGAACTCTCGATATGGATATGGGAATCGATGAACCCGGGCAAGAGGTATCTTCCCTTGCCGAAATAGGTCTTTTTTGCGCGGAAGCCCTTTCCGATCGCGACGATCCTGCCGTCCGCGACGGCGACGTCCCCGCGTTCGCACTTGCCCGTAAACACATTGAATACGCGTACATTTTTGACCACAAGGTCGCACTTCTCGCGCCCCATGGCGCAGTCGATGAGCCGTTTCATTTGTATCCTCCGTTTGGGTTATTTTTAACTCTATTATAGCAACACCGTCCCCGAAAGTCAAGGGACGGTGCACATATTTTATGACTTTTCCGCGGGCGGGATTCGCATGCGGAGCGCATTGCAGACGGCGAGGAGCATGACGCCGACGTCCCCGAGCACCGCTGCCCAGAGCGGGAGGAGCCCGAAGAGGGAGACCGCCATGAGCGCCACCTTGACGGCGATGGAGCACACGATGTTTTCGAGCACCACCCGCCTCGTTTTTTTCGCCGTTCTCATCGCCTTGGCGAGCGTGCGCAGATCGTTGGAGGCAAGGACGAAGTCGCTCGCCTCGATGGCGGCGTCGCTCGCGAGCCCGCCCATCGCCACGGCAACGTCGGCGGACGCCATGACGGGCGTATCGTTGATTCCGTCGCCCACATACATGAACTTCCCCTCTTTGGCGAGGGCAAGCGCTCTTTGCGGCTTCTCCTCGGGCATGAGCCCCGCAAAGATGCCGTCCGCGCCCACCTCCGACAGCGTCGCCTGCGCCCGCGCCTCGGTGTCCCCCGTGAGCACATAGCACTTCTCTACGCCTGCGCGCCTGAGCGCCTCCAAACTCTCCTTTGCCTCCCCTCTGAGGCGGTCGGCGAGCTCGACATAGCCGCAGCAGACGCCGTCCTCGGCGACATAGACGGCGAGCCCTTCCCCCGCATACGGAAGAGGCGGGACGGAAAACCGCTCCAAAAGCCGTGCCGAGCCCACGAGAACGCGCTTTCCATCGACCGAACAGGAGATACCCATGCCCGCGATCTCCTCGCAATTTTCAACGGAGAGGGCATCCATGTCCGCGAACGCTTCCGCGATGGGATGGGAGGAATTTTTCTCCGCGCCCGCGGCGATCATCGCCACGCGTTTCCCGCCCGAGACGCCGACGACCGCAAATCTTCCCTCGGTGAGCGTCCCCGTCTTGTCGAAGGCGGCGATCTTGACCTGCGCAAGGAGGTCTACGTAGCTTGCCCCCTTTGTCAGAACGCCCATCCGCGCCAGCGTCCCCACGCCCGCAAAATAGGTGAGGGGCACGGAAATGATGAGCGCGCAGGGACAGGAGATGACGAGGAAGTTGAGCGCGCGCCCCACCCAGAGCGCGAAGTCGAAATTATCGAACAGGGGCGGGAAAACCGCGACGAGCACGGCGAGCAGCACCACGACGGGCGTATAGATGCGCGCGAACCGCGTGATGAATTTTTCGGGTTTCGCCTTGCGCGACGAGGAATTTTCCACGAGATCCAGAATCTTCTGCACGGCGCTCTCGGACATCGGGCGCACGACCTCCGCGTCGACGGCGCCGCCCGCATTCACGCACCCCGCGAGCACTTCGTCCCCCGCGCGGACCTCGCTCAGATAGCTCTCCCCCGTCAGCGACTTGGTGTCGAGGGAGGTCTCCCCCTCGAGGAGCCTGCAATCCGCAGGCGCCATATCCCCCTTTCTGAGACGGATGACGTCGCCCACCGCGAGCAGGGCGGCGTCCACTTCCTCCGTCTCCCCGTTTTCGCCGACGCGCAGCGCGCTGTTGCCCTGCAAGGCGGCAAGGCTCGCGATCGCATTCCGCGAGGACCCCACGGCGATGGTCTGCAAAAGTTCGCCGATCTGATAGAGAATCATGACCAGCGCGCCCTCCGCATATTCTCCGATCGCGAATGCCCCGACGGCGGCGACCGTCATCAGGAAATGTTCGTCGAGAAAGACGGAGGGATGGAAACCGCCGCGGAACATGCCCGCGAAATTGCGCACCGCCTGATACAGGACATCCCAGCCCGCGGCAAGCGCCGAGGCGAGGAAGAACGCAAAGCCGACCCAAAACTCTCTGCCGTAGAGCTCTTTGCTATATAGAGTAAGGACGAACGCGGGCACGAAGAACACGACCGCAAGGACGATCGAGATCACTTCCTTGACGTGCCGCTCCTTTTTGCGCGGCGCATTGCCGTCGACGATGACGACCTCCTCGAAGTGCGAAATGAGATCGACCGCCCGCCCAAGCGCCGCCTCGCTCTCATAGTCCAAAACGACGCGCTGGTTGATGAGGTCCGCCTCCGCATGCCCGACGCCCTCGATGCCCGCAAGCCGCTCCGAAAGCTCCGCCGCACAGTTCGCACAGTCTAAATTCTGAATACGGATGACCTTGTGCATAGAACTCCTTTATTATTTCGAATATTATCGAAATAATCAAATTTTACCGTTTTTTATCGAAAAATCCTAAATTTTACACTTCAAATGGGCGCACGCAAGTTCGAGCACGGCAAGGATGTGCTCGTCGGCGAGCGAATAGACGATATGCCGCCCGTCCCGCCGCGCCTTCACGATATTCGAAGCGCGCAACAGGCGCAGCTGGTGCGAGACGGCGCTCTGGGCGCCGCCCACCGCCTCGACGATATGCAGAACGCACATCTCCCCGTGCCGCAGCGCGAATAAGATCTTCAAGCGCGACGGCTCGGAGATCGTCTTGAAGTTTTCCGCGAGCCGTTCGATCTCTGCGGCATGCGGCATGTTTTCCTTTGCGGCGCGCGCGGCGGCGCTGTGTTCCCTCTCGTGTTCGCAATTCATAGGTTTTCTCCATATATCAATATATGAATAACTATTCATATATTATCACAAAGAGAAACGCTCTGTCAAGCGTTTTTCCCGAATTTTATAAAGTTTTTTCCGAGGCGAACACTTTGCCGTCGAGGTAGGCGAGCGTGCCGTGCGGGTGCAGGGTGAGTTTGGCGGCGAGCAGCCGCTGCCGCGCCGCATGCAGGCGTCGGTTCGCGGCGTGATCTCCGTACTTTTCGTCGCCGACTACGGGCAGTCCCAAGAAGGCGAGATGCGCCCTGATCTGGTGAGTTTTTCCCGTATGCAGGACGACCTCGACGAGCGCCGTCTCTCCCCTCTGTTCGAGGAGCGAATATTCCGTTACGATCTTCTCTCCCGCGCCGCGCGCCGAGACAAACACGCGCGCATTCTTTTCGTCCTTGACGAGGAAGGCGGTCTCGACGGCGTGCGCTTTCGGCGTGCCGAATACGAGAGCGCGATAGATCTTCTCCGTCCTTCTCTCGCGGAAGCAGGCAACGAGCTCCCGCTCCGCCTCCCGCGTGCGGGCAAAGATCATGAGCCCCTCCGTATTGCGGTCGAGGCGGTGGATGAAATAGCACTTCTCCCGCGCGGAAAGTTCGGCGTAGAGCGCCTCCGCGTTCACGCCGCTCTCCTTGTCGACGACGAAGACGTTCTCATCCGCATAGACGACGGCGTGCGAAGCCCGCCCCTCCTGCGCCGCGTTCATGTAATAGGCGACCTTATCCCCCCGCCTTAAAGGCAGATCCGCGCCGACCTTTTCGCCGTTCACGCGCACGTCCCGCGCCCGCAGCAGGGTGCGCAGACACATGGACGCCTGCGGACAAACGGCGTCGGTGAACGCTTTGAGCGTGGTATCCTCTTTTACGGTGAATTCTTTCATAGGCAAGCACGGCGGCAAATGCCGCGACGGCGACGGGCAGCGCAAGCGCGAGATGCGCGAGCAAAAAATAGGTGAGATAGGAGAATAGAAGCGCCGAAACCGTCTGCAAGACCGCAAACAGCGCGGCTTTTTTGGCGCCGAGCTCGCGCGCGGAGGCGGCGATCGCCGAAACGCAGGGCGAACAGGCGAGCACGAATACGGCGAAGGAGAATGCGCTTGCGGCGGGGTAAGGGAATTCCCCGTAGAAGAGCGCGATCGTCCCCGCAACGTTTTCTTTCGCCACAAGTCCCGAGAGCGCGGCATACGTCATCCTCCAATCCCGCATGCCGATGGGCGCAAATACCCAATCGAACAGCGAGCAGAAGGAGGCGAGCATGCTGTCCCCGGCGTCGCACAGGTGCAGCGAGAGGTCGAACGAGGAGAACAGCCAGCTCGCGAGAAAGAAGGCGAGGATGACCGTTCCCACCTTTATTATAAACTGTTTGACGTGAAAGAGCAAGGATTTCAGGACGAAAAGTGCATTCGGAACTTGCAAGGGGGCGAGCTCCATGGCAAATTCGGGCGTCTTGCCTCTGAGCAGGAACGCTGCGAGCAGGGCGAGGAGCGCGCCGAGCAGATAGAGGAGCATCACGGCGAGAAAGGGATTCCCGAAAAAGGAAGCGGATAGCGCAAGATAGACGGGAAGTTTTGCGCTGCACGAGAGATAGGGCAGGCACAAGATCACGCGCTGTTGCATGCGCCTGTCATCGAGCCCGCGCGTGGAAAAAATGGCTGCCGCCGTGCAGCCGAAGCCCATGAGCAAGGAAAAGACCGCCCGTCCCGAGAGCCCTATTTTGCCCAATGCGCCGTCCGAAAGCACGGCGAGGCGGGAGAGCAGCCCGCTCTCTTCGAGAACGATCAGAAAGAGCTGCAACAGCGCGATCTGCGGCAGAAAACAGAGCACGCTCCCGAGGCTTCTTACAATGCCGTCCGCAATTAGGCTGCGGCAAACGGGGGAAGGAATGCCCTCCGCAAGCGCGGCGAGCGCGCCGAATCCCCTCTCGATGAGCGATTTGAGCAGATCTCCGGGCATATTTTTTGCAAACGTGAGAAAAAATGCACAGATGAGCAGGACTGCAAACAAGGGAAAGGCGAACCATCCCGAAAGGAGCAGACTGTCCGCGCGCGAGAGTCCGCCCTCCGCAGGGCGAAAAACGCCGTCGAGCGAGCGCTCTTCGATGTGCACCGCGGGGCGGGGAAATGCGGCGGAGAGCTTTGCGGCGAGGTCTTTGTCCTCTGCGTCGAACACGGGAAGAGAGAGTCGCGCCGCGATCGCGGCGGCGTCCGCCCATCCCTTTGCGCGCAGAAAGAGTTTCTTTTTCGTGAGCACGAGCGCCGCCCGCCGTCCGTCCGCCAAACCCCGCATGAGGGGCAGAAAACGCGGCAGATTTGCATATTCGCAGACAAAGAGCAGCGCTGCGTCCCCATGCGATTCGATGTAGGAAGCCGAGAACTTCTCTTCGAGCGAGCTCCCCTCGGCATTGTAAATTCCCGGCAGATCGACGAGCACAGCGCAAAGAGGCGGCTTGGCGGGCGCCGAGAGCGCGTCCACCGTCACGCCGTGCCAATTCCCGACCCGCGCCCTGCCGCGCGTCAGACGGTTGAAGAGCGTGCTCTTTCCCGCATTGGGATTGCCTACGAGCAGAACGGTCAGATCTTCCACACGCGCACCCCGTCCGCGACTTCCCTGCCGACCGCGATCTTGCCGCTCCCCGCCTGCACCACGAACACGCGGCGGAAGGGAGAGACTTTGAGCACGGCGATCTTTGCGCCCGCATGAATCTGCAGGGAAAGAAGTTTTTCCCGCAATTCGCCTTCCAAATCCACTTTGAGCACGAGCGCCCTGTCCCCGCGCTGTAAATCGCCGATCGTCATACTAATAAAAAATGCGGACCCGGCAATTTTTATGCCGAATCCGCACCTTCTTCCATCTCTCAGTGGGTCTCGCTCACCTTGCGGTTCCCGCGCAGTTTGAGCGCGCCGTTGGTGATGATGGGCGAAATGATGAGCCAGATCGCCGCGGCGGTGATGAGCGAATAGATGATGATCGCGCCCACCGACCTCGGACCCATGAAGATCGCCGAAACGAGGTTGAAGTTGAAGATTCCGAACAGCCCCCAATTCAGCGCGCCGACGAGCACGAGGATATAGGAAATAAGATTTGCAATGACCATTGTGTTTCCTCCTGCAAACATGATGTGCAATCGCAAAAAGGTTATGCGGCGCATTTTCGTTGAAAAAATGGCATAGACCGCGCAAATCTGTTCCGCAGGCGGTATACTTCTTTATGAAACGGCAACTGCAAACAACGTACCCCCGCCGCGAGCGGCAGGCGCGCTGCCCTGGCGGGGCGCGCGCCGCACGCGGCGGGGGTACGAACCCCTATCAAAACAGGACGCGCGCGAAAAAAACGGCTCCGCTTTGCGCGGAGCCGAGGCGTTCGGTCATTCCTTCTTGTTGCGCTTGCCTTTGAGCGCTTTGAGGTCGACTTCTTCGAGTTTCTTATCCGAAGGCTTGATGACGATGACGAGCACGATCGCGATGAGCAGCACTGCCGCGACCGCGAACAGGATGATCGCCGTCGTGTTGTTTTGCAGCCATTTGCTCCTTCCGGGAGAACGGTCGAGCGGGGTGCGGACGACGATCGCCATCCACGATTCGGTGGGCTCGCCCTTGATCTTGGAGTCGGTCACGAGCACCCGCACGAAATAGTACCCCGTCTCCTGCGGGCAGAAGGACAGCGTGGAATCGGGATTCCAGCTGTACGCATTGTCCGTATCGTCCCATTCCTCGTCGTCCTCGGTGACGTCGGCATTGTACTTTTTGATCTCGCGGAGAATCTTGGGTTCGTTCTCCCCCTTGGCGGCATCGAGATCCAAGATCCCGGTCACGCCCTCCGTTTTCTCCCAATTCAAAACCGTTTTGAGCTCGCTCGCGAGCAACGGATAGGTGGCGGGGAATGCGAAATCTTCGGGAAGTCTGCTCTGTTCGAGATAGTAGAGCGTGTAGTCCGTCTCATATCCTTCGAGCGCGATGATTTCGAAATCGGAGATGGAATAGGTCTGGTCGCGCCGTCCCTCGTCCTGTTTGCCCGCTTCCTCGATGGAAGGACCGTCGTACTTGATCTCGAAGGTAAACTCGGGGAGCCCCTCGATGTCCCACACATTGGATGAGGAGAGCGCAACGAGGTTGCCGTCCTTATCGTAATACTTCATCTCGTTGGAAGCGGAATCCGTGGCGATGACGCGCATCTTATAGACGCCCTCGCGGTCGACTTCGATGCGGAGATTGCTGTACCTGAGCGAAGTCGCGCTCGTCGCGGTGCTGCCCTCCGCCGTGTTGGGCTTATAGTAGTAGACGTTGAAGCGCAGGTTGCGGTAATCCGCATAATCACTCGTGATGAGTTCGCGCAGAGACGGGAGATAGAGGTAGGCGCCGTCGCCCGCGCTCATCTTGGAAGCTGCCTCATCGAGCTCGCGCTGATAGTTTTCTGTCACGGTTGCAAAGACGTCGGAGGCATCGGGGTCGACGGGGTTGGTCTTGCTCACCTCATCCGCGATGATGCCGGCAAAGTGCGGTCCCTCGATCTCGGGCAAGATCGTGATATAGTCGTACACGTTCTCACCCTCGCCCATCGTCTCAACGGCGCTCTCGTCGGCATACCAAGTGAGATAGACCTGTGTATCCGTCGTCGTGCTGTCGGTGAGGGTGAAGCGGATGGAGACGTAAGCGGTCTCTTCCTCGCTGCTGTCGTCGGGCGGCAGGAAATACGCGGTGGAGGGAAGGGACTTGTAGTTGTATTTCTTCTCCGCCTCGTCGTCGCTTGCCGTCTCGTTGGGCTTATGGAAGGTCGAGTCGGGCATGTAGTAGTTGCGCGACGACACGGACGCGCTGCGCATGACGTCGATGACGGTGTAGCTGAGCGTGAACTGCTGTCCGAGGCGGATGGGATAGATCTTTTCGTTGAGGACAAGGACCGCGGGAGCGTTGTCCGCAATTTGTCCCTGGTCGTTGACTTCGAACGTCTGCCCGTTGAGCGCGTGCATGAGCACCGCCTGCTGCGCGGTCTCTTCCGCGGTCGCGGGGAGGTCCGCTTGGAAGGTGATGGGCTCTGCGGGCGTCGTGGAATCCACGCTGCGGTATTCGAGATAGTAGCCGCTGATGTTGGTGAATTTCCCGACGGGTTGCTCCTCTTCTTCGCCGACTTTGACATAGACGGAGAATTGACCGGGTTCGCATTCCGTCTCGTCGATTCGGACGGCGATGCGATCCCCGTCCGTGTAGGTGAACGACGTCTTTTGCGGCGCCTCCGCCCCCGTATCGTCCTCGTCATAGAAGGAGTCCCTGACTTCGGCGTCGAAGCCGCCCTCCGTCGCGGTGAATACGAGGGAGTTGGTCGTCACGCCCTTTTTGGTGACGTTCTCTTCCGCGCTGTCGAAAGAGACCGTGAACGTCTCGAAGGCGATCTCGGGGAAGGAAAATTCCATTCCGAAATACTTTTCGACGCCGGGAATGTTCATGCCGGACGCCGGGCTTTCGGGCTCCCCGTCCGCTGCGGGCTTCGCCGCGGTGTACCATTTGAGCGCAAGATTGCGGCGGAAGTGGACCTTGCCGCCGTTGTCGAGCAGAAATTGCATCCAATACGTCTTTTCGCTATCCGCGCCCTCGGAGGGCCTGTCCGTCCCCACCGTGCCGCCTTCGCCGTTTTCGAACACGGACGAGGGTGCGTAATCCGCCCCGGAGGCGGAAGATCTCGGAAGCGCCGCCAGCGCCAGCGCAAATGCGACTGCCGCCGCGACGAACAGCGTAAGACATGTAATCAACCGGAATTTTTTGATTCTCATGGAACAGCTCCATCTCACGGGCGTGCGCCCGTAAATTACCTTTTTTATCTGTTATATTTTACACGAAAATTTCCCGTCCGTCAAGCGGTAATGCGCGCTTTCGACGAGAAAATAAAAATTTCACCGATTTTTCCGCGGTCATTCGCACTTCACGGCGCCCGAAACGTCGAAGATCTTCCACGGAATCTCGTCCTTCGGCGGCTCCGCCATGAAGCGCATCCGCTCCTTCGTGACGGGATGGGTGAAGGCGAGCGAATACGCCCAGAGCGCAAGCTTGCCCTTCTTCGCCCGCTCGCCGCCGTAGCGCATGTCGCCGTAGACGGGATGCGAGATGCCCGCCGTCTGCACGCGAATCTGATGGCTTCTGCCCGTGTGCAGCTTGATATCCACGAAAGACAGCCCGCCCTTCTCTTCGAGCACGCGGTAATCGAGCACGGCGAGCTTGGCGCCGTCCGTCCCCGCGGTGGAGAGGTAGACCGTGTTGTTGACGGGGTTCTTTTTCAGCCAATTCGTCAGCCGTCCGCTCTTTTCGGCGGGACTGCCGACGAGAACGGCAAGGTATTTCTTGTCGAAATCCCCCTCCCGCATCTGCGCCGAGAGGCGGGCTGCCGCCTTGCTCGTCTTGGCGAACACCATCACGCCGCCCGTGGGACGGTCCAGCCTGTGCACGAGTCCCAAAAAGACGTTGCCCTTCTTTTCATAGCGGACGCGCAGATACTCCTTCAAGAGGTCGAGCAGGTTTTCATCCCCGCTCTCGTCGGCGCAGCTCGCCAAATTCTGCTCTTTGAGCACGACGAGGATGTGATTGTCCTCATAGAGGACGGTCGGTTCATAGGGTTGGGTCATTGAAGTACATTCCTCCCGCGCCGCAGGGCAGCGCTATCCCTTCCTCGGTGGGAAGCCCCACTTCGTACGATTCGATGTTCCCCTTCCGCCCGCCGAGGGCGAGGGTGAGAAGATTGGAGAGCACGGCGGGCTGCAATCCCGTCGTGTAACTGTTGATGAGAAAGAAGAGCGGGTCGTCCGAGAGCAGCTGCGCGCAGAGCCCGACAAAGGGATAGATCTCCGTTTCGAGTTTCCACATCTCGCCGCCCGGCCCCCTCCCGTAGGAGGGCGGATCCATGACGATGCCGTCGTAGCGGTTGCCGCGGCGAATCTCGCGCAGGACGAATTTCTTGCAGTCGTCCACGATGTAGCGGATGCCGCCGTAAAGCCCCGAGAGGCGCGCGTTTTCGCCTGCGCGCTCCACCATGCCCTTGGCGGCGTCCACATGCACGACCTCGGCGCCCGCCTTGGCGAGCGCGACCGTCGCGCCGCCCGTATAGGCGAAGAGATTGAGGACCTTTACGGGTCGCCCGGCGGTCTTCACGAGCGCAGCCATCCTGTCCCAGTTGACCGCCTGCTCGGGGAAGAGCCCCGTATGCTTGAATCCCATCGGTTTGACGAGAAAGTTGAGTTCGCGGTAGGAGACCGTCCAGCGGTCGGGAAGTTTCTTTTTGAATTCCCAGCCGCCGCCCCCCTTTTCGCTGCGGTGATATACGGCGTCTATCCCCGGATAGGCAAACAGGTCTCGCTGCGCCCCCCAGATGACCTGCGGGTCGGGGCGCAGAAGGAGCACTTCGCCCCACCGCTCCAATTTATATCCGTCCCCCGTGGCGATCACGGAGAAGTCTTTCCAATTTCGGGCCAATCTGATCATAAAAGCTCCGCTATTTCCGGAATACGAGCACGCTGAAACTGTGCGGAGGCAGGACCGCCGAGCGCGGCGCGGCAGGCGCGACGTCGCGAGGGACGACGCGATAGGGATCCTCCGCCGTGTTGTCCTCCGCAAGGTCGGCGCACATCCGGATGACGCGGGTGAGAGAGCCGAGCTCCTCCCCCGCAACGACCGCCTCCAACTCCTTCTCCGAGGCGTTGACTACCTTGACATAGACGTACCCGTCGCCCGCCGAGGCGGTCGCGTAGGTGAATTCTTCATCCGTCTCCGCCTTCATCGCCCATTCGCCCGTGTAGCGGGCATACAGCGTCTGCACGTGATAGCTCGCCGAGCCGTACGCCTTGCGGGCGTCGAACCAGACGAGAGCGGGACTCCACTGCGCGTATCCGAGGCGCGCAAAGAAGGGTGCGTACGATTTCATCGTCACGATGTCCGCGTTGCGCTCCGCACCCGTGAGGAACGCAGCCTCTGCAAGGGCGCCCTCCCAGCAATTCCGCGCCGGGGCGTTCCCCAGCGCTGCAAATTCCGTCAGTGCGACCGCGTTTTCGCGGGGAAGAGCGTCGTACAGCGTCACATTGTGATAGAGCGCGGCGGGGCGCAGAAACAGCGGACGTTGGGGCGGGACGAGCTTGATGTCCGGATAGAGAGCATGGATGCCCGCCGAGAAGCGGTGGAACCTCTCCGCGACCGCCCCGGGGCGCTCCCCCGGTCGGTAGGCGACTTCGAGCGTGTCGAGCGCAAAGGACGCGGCATGCCCGAGTTCGGCGCGGAGATTCCCCCAAAGCCCGTCCGTTCCCTTTGCGAATTCGATGAGATCCAAAGCGTCCTGCAAGCACGTCTCGAAATCGCTCTCGGGGTCGGAGGCGGCACCCATGTCCAAGACAGGCACGGGATTTGCGCGCAGATATTCGGCAAGGCGCAGACATTCGAGAACGCCCACGCCCTGTGTGTTTCCGTAGTGGGAAAACGCGGGAGAGCGCGCCGCCCAAGGATTGCGATGATAGCGGCGGAGCTCGACGTCGCCCACCGAATCCTTCCACGAACCGCCGACGCCGCCCGCGGCAAAGCGAAGATAGGAGGGCTTCAACTCCGACATGAGCGCGACAAGGTCGCTCCGCATGCACCCGAGCACGGCATAGGCGGGCATGAGAGAAAAGCTGTCTACATGCACCGTGCCCGCCTTCAAGAGCACGAAACGGAATTTCCCGAAGCCGTCCGCCTTGCATTTGAAGCGCAAAAAGTAGCGGCGCCACTTGCCGTCCGCGGCGATGCCGATCTTCTTTTCGAAACAGGGAACGTCCCCGTCGTAGACCCCTGCGAGGACGGCGCCCTTGTAATCGAAAGAGCGCAGCAAAAAGGAGAGACGGTACTCCCTCCCCCGCTCCAAAGCCATGCCGCCGTAGGAGGCATTCTCCACGCCGGCGCCCTCCCCGCTTGTCTCGATGCGGAGATAGTGCGGGTTTTCCGTATGGAGCGGGCGGTCCGTCTTGACTTTGATCGCACAGGCGCCCAAAGGCGTCCAGCCGTAGCTTCCGCTCGCCGTGGCAAAGAGAGACCCGCCGCGGACGGAGACTTCCTCCGCCTCGAAATTGCGGTTCTCGATGAGTTCGGCATACAGACCGCCGTCAAACGCATAGTTGACGTCGTTCAGCGAGATGCCGAAACTGCCTTTCCGGATGGGAATCTTTTGGTCTGATATCTGAATTTTCATGATCGTTGCAGGGCGGCGCGGCATGCGCCTCGCTTACTCGATGGAGTGCGCGATGTAGGTGATGTGGTCGGCGGCGCGCTCCAAATTGCCGACAAGGTTGATGAATACGCTCGAATTCTGGGGCTGGCACTTGCCCTCGTTGAGACGCTTGATGTGCTTTTCGATGAGCATCTTCCGGTCGGCGTCGATCTCGTCCTCGAGGGTATCGACTTTGGCGAGGCTCTCCTTGTCCTTATACAGGAAGGTCGCCAGCCCCGCGACGTAGAGCGTCTTGATCTTCTCGTACATCCCCTCGATCATCCCGATGAATTCGGAGGAGAACACGAGCTCGTCCTGCACATAGTGCCGTGTGTATTTTGTGACGTTGTCGGCAAGTTCGCCGATACGCATGATGTCGTTGAGGACGTAGTGCAGGGTGGAGATGGTCTTTTCGTCCTCGGAGACGAGGGACGCCCCCGAGAGTTTGACGAGGAATGCCACCGCCGTCTTGTTGGATTCCGCCAGATCGCGGTTGTGCGCCGCTATGATCTCCGCCGCCGACGTGTCCTTCTTGATGAACGCGTCGAATGCGACGTCGAGGGTGTCCACCGCATAGGAGAACATTTTGCCCGTCTGCTGGTAGATGTGCCCGAGGGCGACGGACGGGGAGCGCATGAGACGCTCGTCGAGGTCGCCGAAGATGATGTCCGTCTTGGGGACCGCCACCTGCTTTTTCTCGCGGACGAGACGCTCGGCGATCCAGACGAAGCCCTTGACAAAGGGCAGGAAGAGCAAGGTATTGATGACGTTGAAGAGGGTGTGGAAGAAGGCGATCTGCATCCCGGGCGCCATATCCGTCTCCCCCACCATCATCCGACCCGTGGGGAAGATGTTCCCGAGAATGGTATCGGCAAAGCCCGTCCAGCAGACGAGGATGATCATGAAGATGACCGCGCCGAAGAGGTTGAACATGAAGTGGATGAGCGCGGCGCGCTTGGCGTTGGAGGACGCCCCGAGCGAAGAGATGAGCGCGGTGACGCAGGTGCCGATGTTGGAGCCGATGATGATATAGAGGGCGGCGTTCCCGCCTCCGCCGACGATGAGCCCCGTCGAAGCCATCGTCAGGATGATGGCGTTGACCGCCGTGGAGCTCTGCACGAGCGCCGTCACCGCGATGCCGATGAGAAGGAGCAGAACGGGATTTTTGATCGCCTGCAACACGCCCGAGACGGCATCGAAGGCGATGCGTCCCTTCTCCGTCCCGACGTCGAAGGAGAGCGCGCCCGACATGAACTTCAAACCGACAAAGATGAGCCCGAATGCGGCGATGACGCTCCCGACGGTGACGACCTTCTCCTTCTTGGAGAACATCGTCATGAGCACGCCGACCGCGGCGAGGCAGAAGAACACGACGGTGATGTCCGAGCCGCCGAGCGCGATGACCCACGCGTTGAGCGTCGTCCCGATGTTCGCGCCCATGATGATGGCGGTCGCCTGAAAGAGCGTCATGATTCCCGCATTGACGAGTCCGACGACCATGACGGTGGTAAATGCCGAGCTCTGCCCGAGGACGGTGACGGCGGCGCCGATGCCGACCCCGGCAAAGCGGCTCTTCGCCGTCTTGTTCAACATCTTGCGCAGCTTCCCGTGAGCGAGCTTTGTCATGTTCTCGGACAGCATCTTCATGCCGACGAGGAATGTGCCCATGCCCCCGAGAATCTGCAAGACGATCTTAATGATGTCCCATGGTCCCATACGAATTTCCTTTGCTATCTCCCGATGGCGAACTTGTCCGATACTATTATAACAGGGAACGAGAGCCTTTGTCACGCGTTTTTTATCGGTTTGTGAAAAATTTCAAAGAAACGCCCCCGCGTCCTTACGGAAAAAAGCGGAGGCGAACGTCTTTCAATCGTCGTATTCTCTGTACTTCATCGGATAGACCTCGACCGCCTGCCACTTGACGTTTTTGAGAGGTCTGCCGCGCGTATTCGTCGCGTCGATGGGCACATCTTCGGTGGCGATCTCGGTCATGGTACCCTCGTTTGTGGTCACCGCAAGCATATAGGGCACGGTTACGTAGTCTGCGAAAATGATGTGCTCGCCCTTGCAGGACGCGATCTGCACGCCCTTGCGGTAGCGCGGGAGAGTGTCGATCTGCGCCGCGATGACGCGTTTCCACCTGCCGCCCGAGACGGCGACGACGATCTCGCCCTCCCCGTCGATCTGGGAGGCGAACACGACCCGGTCGCCCTCGTTGAGGTTCATGCCCTTCACGCCGCCCGCGACGCGACCTTGCTGGGGGATATCGTCCTTGCGGGCATTCAGGCACATGCCGTTCTGCGAGACGAAGAACACCGTCACGCCCTCCTCGGAGGAGTCGATCTGCACTTCGAGGAGCGCGTCGCCCTCGGCAAGGCGAATCGCCTGAAAACACGATTTCGAGAGATTGTATTCGCTCCACGCCGTCTTTTTGAGCATGCCCTGCTCGGTGATGAAGAGCAGATTGCCCTCGGGGAAGGCTTTGAGGACGGAGACGGGGCGTTCGCCCTTTTCCGCGTCCTCGAAGAGATCTTCGAGCGCATAGCCGCTCTCGGTGAATTTGCGCGTGCAGTCCATGCCGAACATGCGGTAGCAGTTGCCGCGGTCGGAGAAGATGAGCACGAGTTCGTCCGACATGACGCGGACGCTGCGCACGATGACGGCGCTCTTCCGGGTGTTTTCCGTGACCGTCTTGTTCGCGGCATTGTAGTTTTTCTCCGTCACGCACTTGATCTTGCCGTCGGCGGTGATGAGCATGAGCGAGGCGACCCCGGGTTCGCGCACATCGGTGCGCTCGGCGTCCGCATCCTCCTCTTTGAGGGCGAGCGTCGATTTGCGCGGCGTCTTGTACTTCTTCTTGATCTCGAGAATCTCCTCGCGCACGACCTGTAATTGCAGACGGTTGGATTCCACGATCGCCGTCAGCCGTTCGATGAGCAGTTTCAGCGCTTTGAGCTCCTCTTCGAGCTTGAATACTTCGAGCTTGGTGAGGCGTGCGAGACGGAGGTCGAGAATCGCCTGTGCCTGCCGCTCGGAGAGTTCGAACCGTTTGCGGAGTTTGTCGCGCGCGTCCGGCGTGCTCTCCGCGGTCTTGATGATTTTGATGACTTCGTCGATGTTGCGCACCGCGATGATGAGCCCTTCGAGGATGTGACAGCGCTCCTTCGCCTGCGCAAGGTCGAATTTCGTGCGGCGGAGAACGACGCCGCGCTGGTATTCGACGTAATATTTGATGATCTCGAGAAGTCCCATGAGCATGGGCTTGCCGCCCGCGATCGCCACCATATTGATGCCGAACGTAATTTCCAGATCGGTGTACTTGTACAGGGTGCGGAGAAGTTTGGGGATATCCGTGTCCCCCTTCACCTCCACGACGGCGCGCATGCCGACGCGGTCGCTCTCGTCCACCACCTTGGTCACGCAGGCGAGCTCTTCCTTCTTTTCCTCGCGCAGTTCGGCGATCTTGCGCAGCAGCGCGGACTTGTTCACCTGGTAGGGAAGCTCGTAGATGACGATGTTCTTTTTGTCGGCGTCGCCCGCCTCCACCCTGATCTTCGCACGCAGGGTGATTCTGCCCTTGCCCGTCCTGTATGCCTGTTCGAGCTCGTTCGCAATGATGTACCCGCCCGTGGGGAAATCGGGTGCGGGGATGTATTTCATCATATTGGCGAGACTGATCTTCGGATTGTCGATGAACGCCACCACGCCGTCGATACATTCGGCGAGATTGTGCGGGGGGATGTTCGTCGCAAGTCCCACCGCGATGCCGGACGCGCCGTTGACGAGAAGATTGGGGAATCTGCCCGGGAGCATGTCGGGCTCTTTGAGCGAATCGTCGAAATTGAGCGAGAACGGGACGGTGTTCTTGTCGATATCTTTGAGCAGTTCGAGGGCGAGCGGTTCGAGGCGCGCCTCGGTATAGCGCATCGCCGCGGCGGGGTCGCCGTCCACCGAGCCGAAGTTGCCGTGCCCGTTGACGAGCGTTCTGCCCATGTTGAAGTCCTGCGCCATGCGCACCATCGCGTCGTAGACCGAGCTGTCGCCGTGCGGGTGGTACTTGCCCATGCAGTCGCCGACAATGCGTGCCGACTTCTTGTGCGGCTTGTCCGGTGTGAGCCCCAT
The DNA here is from genome assembly GCA_947625385.1 of uncultured Clostridia bacterium. Lineage (GTDB taxonomy): Bacteria > Bacillota > Clostridia > Christensenellales > Borkfalkiaceae > Gallimonas. The sequence continues at coordinate 1,988 of CANQOB010000010.1, read as the reverse complement.
CTCGGACATGGTATACAGGATTCGCCTCTGGACGGGTTTGAGACCGTCCTCAACGCGGGGAAGGGCGCGGTCCATGATGACGAATTCCGCATACGGGAGCATGGACTGCGGCAGCACTTCTTCCAAGGGAGTTACGAAGAGCGTTCCCTGCGGAGATGCGGGCTGTTCATTCTTCTTCATCGCTTCCCTCCTTTTTGAGTTTTACTTTGTCTATGAACGTGTCCTGTTTGTTGAAATTGGCGTAACGGCTCAGAAATTCCTTTCTGCCCTCCACCTTGTCCCCCATGAGGGTGGTGATCATGTCCTCGGCGGCGACGGCGTCCTCGAGGGTGACCTGCGTCAGATTCCGCCTGAGGGGGTCCATCGTCGTGCTCCAAAGCTGTTCCGCGCTCATCTCGCCCAAGCCCTTATAGCGCTGGATGAGATACCCTCTGCCCACTTTTTCGATCTTTTGCTGCAATTCCGCGTCGTCGTAGGCGTATTCCTCGGCGCTGCCGTTCGCCTTGTAGACCTTATAGAGGGGCGGCATCCCGATATAGACGTGTCCCGCCGAGATGAGCGGACGCATATAGCGGAAGAAAAAGGTGAGGAGGATGCAGCGGATGTGGAAACCGTCCTGGTCGGCATCCGAGAGGATGATGACCTTGTGATAGTTGAGCTTGTCCAAATTGAAATCGTTGCCGATGCCCGCGCCGAGGGCGGAGATGATGGTCCTGATCTCCTCGTTGGCGAGCACCTGGTCGAGGCGCTTCTTCTCGACATTGAGGGGCTTGCCCCGAAGGGGCAGAATGGATTGGAACTGCCTGACCCGCGCCTGCTTCGCCGTGCCGCCCGCGGAGTCGCCCTCGACGATGAAGAGTTCGTTGAGCTCCGCCTTTTTCCCGGAACAGGCGGCGAGCTTGCCGATGAGCTGCAAAGAATCGATGCTGTTTTTGGCGCGGGCGGTATCCTTCGCCTGCCGCGCCGCCACGCGCACGCGCATCGCCCCCTGCGCCTTTTTGATGATCTCCTCGAACGCCTTCTTGTACTTGCTGTCCGCGGCGAGGGAGCGCAAGCCCTCCACCACCACGCTCTCGACGGGCGCGCGCGCCTCGGGATTGCCGAGTTTGGTCTTGGTCTGTCCCTCGAACTGCACGTTCTTCATCTTGACGGACAGCACGGCGGTGAGCCCCTCGCGGAAGTCGTCCCCGAGGAAATTGGGGTCCTTGTCCTTTAAGAGCTTGTTTTCCCGCGCATAATCGTTGAGCATGCGGGTGATGCCGCCGCGGAAGCCCATTTCGTGGAACCCGCCCTCGGGCGTCGGGATGTTATTGACGAACGAGAACAGGCTCTCCGTGAATTCCGAAGTGTGCTGGATGGAAAATTCCACGAGGATGCCGTCCCGCTCCGCGCGGTAGTACAGCGGGCGCGGATAGAGCTTGGTCTTGCCCTCGTTGAGATAGGAGACAAAGTCGGAGATGCCGCCGTCGTAGCGGTACTTCACGCTGTGCGGCTGCATGGAGCCCATGAGGTCAAGCTGGACGGCTTCTCCCTCGCTCTCCTCCCCGCCCGCCGCGCGGTACTCGTTCTCCGTGACGCGCTCGTCGGTCAGCGTGATCGTGACCCCGCGGTTGAGAAAGGCGAGCTCGTTGAGGCGGCGTTCGATCGTCACGAGGGAAAATTCCGTCGTCGTAAAGACGGCGTCGTCGGGCATGAAGTGCACGAATGTGCCGTGTCTCTTCGTGCGGACGCCCGTGTTTTTGAGCGGCGCGGTCGGAATGCCCGATTCGTATTTTTTCTTGGTCTTGTCGTAATAGGAGGTGAACTCCATCTCATAGGTGGAGCCGCCGCGCATGACGCGCACTTTGAGCCATTTGGAGAGCGCGTTGGTGACCGAAGCGCCCACGCCGTGCAGACCGCCCGAGAAGGAATAGTTGTGCTCGTCGAACTTGCCGCCTGCGTGGAGCTGGGTAAAGACGACCTGCACGCCCGCGACCTTGGTCTTGGGG
>CANQOB010000009.1 GCA_947625385.1 uncultured Clostridia bacterium | reverse complement strand
ACAGACAACCTGACGGACAGAGAGTTTGAGGTTTACACTCTTTGCGTGATCGAGGACAAGACGCAGGCGGAAGCGGCGGAAGAACTCGGACTTACGCAGGGCTATATTTCTATGACGCTCAAAAAGGCGAAAGAGAAAATAACAAACGCAGAATTGAAGGAATCAAGTCCTGAAGCGTATGTTCGCAAGTGTTGGGATATTTTCCTCGATACAGGCACGATGCCTAATTATTTAGACGTCGAACTCGAATTTGTAATTCGTTGGCTTTTATTGGATTTGTTGCCCTTCACCCATTGGTATTACAGCGTGGGAGAGTTCTGCCGCTACCTTATGACCTATTACCTCTTTAACGAGGACAAAATAGACGAAGATATAGCGGAATACAAAGAAGCCGCAGACGAAGAAGAACGCTTGCACTTTGAAGAATATTACGGCGAAAGACCGCTCATTGTGCAAGCCGTATATGTGCGCCTTATGACGGAGATGAACCGACGGCAGCAATCGGGACTTCACGACTCGGACAAAGCCTATACAAGCATCTACTCCACAGCGGAGAAAATCGCAAACCGTCTGAAAATATCCACTTACGACTTTCTTACTCAACGCTTTTATCCGTTCTTTGCGAAGTCGAGAAACAAGCGTATCGAGCAGTTCTACAAAGCCTATTCGGGCAAAAAGTTGCTCAAATAAAAAAATTTTGAGTAATGACTAATAATTTCGGCGTTCCCGTGGTTTACAATTAGAGGGAGTATCAAAACGTGAACAGGCAGTTCTTGAACAAAGGGCTGTTTTTTCTGCCCTCAAAAGGAGGTGAAACAAGATTTACAAGTATTACGAAAACAAAATGGGGATGCCCGAACAGAAGTACCCGCGAGATAAACACGCAACCATTTCCGTCATATCGCATAAGGCGCAAGACTTTCCAAGTATATCTCCGGACAAGATATCGTTTTCAATTTTTATTGTTTGCCCTGTTGCCGCTTTAATTTTGACCTTTGATGTTACATCTTCATCAAACGAATTATTCGCTGACCTTATAAATTTTCTTAAAAAAGCACTATTGCCAACTTTTACAGTTACCTTTGTACTTTCCAATTCGATTTTTGGTTCAACTTTTGCTGCAACATTAAATGGCAAAACGGCAGAGCATTCATCATACAGCACATCTATTTGCCATAGTCCTAAAATGGTAGAATCAAGTCCATCCGATTTTTGTCCGAATGGATTAACAAAATTTAATATGAGAGAAGATTTATCATATTTAATTATTTTCCCTTTGTCATCGTAAATTTTAAATCCTAATTTATGGTCATCGTACCGTCCCAAAAGTTTTCGGTTTAACGCAGTTCGATACCCCGTTCTTATCGATTTTGATTTCATGATCGAAATGCCAAATGCCTTCGCCCTCGTCCGCGGCGCAATCCGCGGAAATCAATTCAATGAGTTCCAAGCCTTCCTCGTTAATCGTAATCGGCTTGAACGGCTTTTTCTCGCTTGCATTGGCGACGCCATTTTGATTTAACTCGTTGATTTTCTTCGATACTCTGTCGCTGACAAATTTTTCAACCGTCAAGCAATATTTCCCGTCGGTTTCCTTGCAAGAGAACTCCATTTCTTCTTGCACAACCACATCATCGAGACCTTCTTTCAGGCGCGCAGTTCAATCTCAACCAGCGTAGAAGCATCTTCTCGGATAAATTTTTTGTTCGAGATCGACAATTTCAACATAATAGACATTCCCTTTCTTCACGAAAGCGTTTAGCTCAGGAATTGCCTCGTGCATGATGCGCGCTTTTTCGTTATAATCCTATAAACATATTTCCTCTTGTCACTCTGCCTTGCATCCATTATAGCATATTTTTCGGCAAAACCGAAATGAAATCATGGGGAAAACGACAAGTTTCGAAAATTTAATCGTCCTCGTCGTCCATGTCCATGAGGATTATATCTTCAAGCTGTGCATCCTCGTCGTCGGTGTCGCCGAAGAGCCAATCGAAAATGCCCATTTTGCCTCCTATGATAACTCTATTATAACACGCCAAATATGACAGATAGCATCATGTTTGAAAAAGTTCTTCATGTTTATTCGGCACACAAAAATTCTTCTACATTTTGATAGACGACCTCGCCGTCTGTCGTGTTTTCACCGCGGTAGAGGACGGTGCGCTTTGTAATTTTCCCAAAACGAAACCCCGCTTCGCGGCACTTCGTGTCGTCGAGCAAATTTCTATACTGTTCGGGAACACGCTCCTTGCTGTGTTTGATCTCGTAGATCTCGCAAGTCGTCTTTTCGGGATCGGCGATCACCATGTCGAACTCACCCACCGCGAATTGCAGTTTGAACACCTGCTTTTTCGGGTTTTTCAGTTTGGTTTCGAGCAAGACGATATCCTCCATCATCCTGCCCCTGATCTCATCCAGAATGCGTTCGATGATTTTTGCCCGCTCCACGGCGGAAAGCGTCTGAAACTCCGCATCCTGCATGAGGCTTCTTATAAGGCTTTCCGCTTGGCAAAAGCGCATCCCGGGTTGCGAAAACAGCGTTCGCGTCTGCCTTTGGTCATTCACGGGAATGGTTTGAATTTCAATATCCACAGTCAAGTCCAAGAGATCGAGGTACTCCTTGATCTCCTTCCTGTGAACGTCGGAAATAGAGACGCTCCGCTCGTCTTGATTTTTGATTTCGAGAAGTTCTTTGAGTCGCCTCGTCACCTTCTCGCGGTCAACGCGGTCGAGAATGTCGGTCGGGTCCTCCCTGTCGCTCCGCAGATTTTTGGCAGAAAGTCCCAAGTCGTGCGAAACAAAGTCCCGCGTCAGCACTTCGAGCGTGAAACGGTGGTTGATGTCCTCGATGACGCGGTTGATTGCGCTCGTCAGTTCCCCATGCTTGTAGAGGCCTTGCAAGGCGCGAAAATGTCCCTCGTATTGATAGCACTTCAAAGAGTGTTGAATGTTCCGCGCGATGGCGCTGTCCACATATTCGTCGGTACTTTGCGCGGTGGCGAAGGTGGTCGGCTCGTTGTAATGTACCCCGCCGAGGCTCATCGTTCCGCCATAACGAATGTATTCGTCGATGCCTTTGATACCCAGCACTTCTTCAAACTCCTTATACGGAATGAAGGTGGTATGAAGCAGAATGCAGCGGTCGTAGAGCTGCTCGTCCTCGGAAAAGACAAAGCCGAGGGAATCCGTTCCCGAGAGGACGATCTTCATGCCGCAAGCCGCAAAGATGTCGGAAAAGAGCGCCGCGCCCTCGATAAAGTCGTCCATGAGCGTCACTTCATCGAGGAAGATGAAACGGAAACCGCGATCCGAAAGAAGTTGCAGATCGGCGTTGACCTCTGCAAGCGTATTCCCCGTGCGAATCTGAATAAAGGCGCATTTGGCGAAATTTGAGGCACCCATGTCCGCGATTGCCTGTCGGATGAGCGTCGTCTTGCCCGTTCTGCGAAGTCCGTAGAGGATGAAAACCTTGTCGCGGGAGTTTCCGCAGAGATAGCTTTTCAGCATTTCAAAACAGGCGCGTTTTTTGTAGCCCTCGACGGGCTGGATATAGGCGCGCAGACGTTCGCCCGTGAGGACGGTCGTTCGGAAGGACGGCAAAGGCTTCTTCTCTGATTGCACGGGAACGGACAGTTGCGTCCTGATTTCCTTCACACGCTCTTGGAGCCGCTTGCGCTCTTCGATCTGACTGCGCAAGGAATCGGCAAGCGCGTCGCCGACGTACTTGCTCTTTTTCTTGCCGTCCTCCGTCCATTGAAGATAAAAGCGAACCTTCCCATTGATCGTCTTTTTGGAGAGATACCCTTTCGGAAGTTCGGCGATCTTTTGTTCCAGCGCGGCAAGTTCTTCCCGTAAATTTTCGTCCATTTTACACCTCAACAAGATAACCCCATTATAACCCCTATTTCATTTTTTGTCAAGGGGTTATACGGAGTTATCCCGAAAAATCTTTCGTCAAGTGAAAGGTCTCATTTACTTCCGAATGCCGCCCAACTGTTCCAAAATCGGTTCGCAATCTTTCCTCTCAAGAACTTGCCTTTCAACGAGAATAGGGATGAGCCTCTGAATCAGAGTTTCGTTTTTTTCGATGATGGCTTTTGCTTTTTCATGACACTCTTCGATGATTTCGTCAAACATGGTGTAAAGACGATCCGTCCACGCATCCGAGTAGCACATCTTATCCTCTCGTCTTTCCGAATAGCGATGGGAGAGTCCCAACATGCCCCACTCGGACATGGCAAAGAGAATATCGTCCACCAAAGCAATGTCATACTTCACGTTCTCGTAGAGCTTGTGCAAAACAGCCTCTTCGGCGGCATAGCCTCCGAGACAAATAACGATCGCGTTCATGAAATCCGACTTGGAGTACAATCTCGCAGGGATATCCTCTTCCGCGTCCTCTTCTTCGCCATCTTCATCGTAGTCGTAGTCATCGTCGTCATCGCCTCTTTCATAGTCCGAATCAAAATCGGAAAATAACCCGTTGAAAAAGTCGTTCCCTATCGAATCACGATCTAAATTCAAAATATATCCTCCGTCATTCATCGTCCTTGCCACGACGAATGCGCCGATATTTCTACATGCGCGGACCGCATCGTCCATGGCAGACCGCGCGCGTGGGATATCCTCGGCTTTAATTTCCGAAATACGGTCATGAATGAGTTTTTCGCTCACGAAACCGCTCTCGTCCGATTGCAGAATACATTCATTGACAAGTGTTTCGAGTCCCGCACAGGAAAAGCCGTTTGTGAGTTTTGCGATCTCACCCATAGCCAATGCAAATTGACAAGAAGATCGATCTGCATACATCTTCAAAATTGCCTCCCGTGAAGAAAGTGTCGGATTCCCTATCCAAATTTTCTTATCGATTCTTCCCGGACGCGTGAGGGTTTCAGGCAATGCGTCGTACTCATTGCACGTTGCAATAAACACAATGTTTCCCGCGCTATCCATGCCGTCGATCAGTGTAAGCAGCTGCGCAAGAATGGTTTTAGAACGATCGGTCACGTAATCCTCATGCCGATTGGGGAGCACCTTATCGACCTCATCGAAAAAGATCATCGTGGGCTCTTTGCGCTTTGACGCCTTTGTAAATTCCCTTCGGATGCGTCTGCAAATCGCGGCTTCATTCTCCACGTCGCTGAGGTCGATCTTGAACACCTCCAATCCGCATACGCTCGCCATGACTTTGGCAAACAGCGTCTTGCCCGTGCCTGCCTCGCCATAGAACACGATCCCCTTCGGCAACTTGGCACCCTTCGCCTCATACTTTTCGCGATGACTGAAAATGTCACATAGCCGCATCAGCTCCTCTTTCTCTTGCTCATACCCTGCAATGCTTTCAAATGTGTAGTTCATTTTATTACCTCCGCAATTTTATTTGACCGTCTCATTCGGTTTTGGTCGAGGAGGCGGGAGTCGAACCCGCAACCCGGTGATTAAAAATCGTCCCGCGCTACCATTTGCGCCACTCCTCGATATTGGATGACAAGCTTCATTTTCTTCCATTATAAACCAACTGCGGTGAAATGATATGACCGCAATATCGGAGAAAAAATTGCCCCCTTTTTCAGGACACCGTATTATAAAAATCGCTTGATTTTTGCCCCCTTTTTGGGTACAATAATCAAGCGAGGTCTACTATGGATGAAAAAATTAAAATCAGTTTACCGAAAGCGACGTTGGAGTTGCTGAAAAAAGACTGCCTGGATTTTAAGGTGGTAAAGGAATGCGGCGCGCAAAACTTCAATGCCTTTATCAATATGCTGATCGCAAACTATTACGAAGCGTTCTCTGCGAACGAGGAAAATTTGTACGATGACATCAAGGATGCCATCTCCATGATTCCCGATTACTACAAGGAAAAGGTTTTTCAGGATGTCGTGAAAATATTTGCGAAGCGTTCCGAGCAAACCGATGGAAAAAAGGAGACCGCCACCTTCTCCTTCAAGCCGACGAAGATATCCGAAAAAGCCGTTTTCTACATAGAAAACATCATCTTACAGAGCGAATCTCTTTCCTCTTTCTATCGGAGAATGTTTTTGGCGTACTCCCAAAAGACAAAAAACGAACGGGAAAAGATCATTTACGCGGAGAATTTTGCGCTTCTGCAAAAAGCAATGAAAAGGAATGTACAGGTCTGCCTTGTTCTCAAATCGGGAGAAGTTATGAAAGGCGCAAATCTGCACTCTGTAAGTCCCGCCAAAGACGAGCTGTTTAACTATGTTTTGTTTTTCCGCGATAAGAAAAACTTCACCGTGCGGCTTGCCTCTCTGCGCTCGGTATCACTTCTTTCGGAAAAAGCGGAGATCCCCATGGAGAACGCCGCCCTGTTCGACCGTCAGATCGCCTGCGGTGCACAATATCCGATGTACAATACAGACGATGAACTAATCAAGGTACAACTCGACGAGAAAGGAAAGAAACTTTTTCAGAAAATCTATCTCTATCGCCCTACGCCTGTCAGCATCGAAGGAGATATCTACACGTTTGATTGCTCTGCAAATCAACTTCTGTATTACTTTGAACGGTTCGGCGACAGCGCGCTTATTCTCTCACCGAAAAAACTCGGCGTCTTTATGCGGAACTATTATTACTTTGCTCTGAAAAAGTATAAGAGCCTCTATAAAAACTCATAAAAAATACGAAAAAGGGTCCCCCTTTTCACAGAACACCTCTCCCGGGGATGCTCCGGGAGAGGTTAACTTTCTCAAAATATCGGGCGGTTGGAAAAGCTTCGGTTCGTTAAGGAAGAAGATGCAAACAGACAAGCGTATAGATGCGATTATATACGTCCTTGTTGATGCGGCACATAGCCTTGTCATCAAGGTGCCAATGAAGCTCGCATCCCTTTTTGAAAGCGCCGTCAAGGATTTATGCCGCCCTATTCTTGGGCGGTTGCGTCTCCAAAAGAACAGGCGCATCCCAATCACGGCCCGGGAGGAACGTACTATAAGACGCAAAAGCCCTCTCATATTTCATAAACTCCATGGCACGCGACGGATACATTCTCCGGACGGCGGAGATGACCTCATCCTCTGCCAGGACGAGTACCTTATGGTTGCGGGCGATTCTGCGGAGATTGCTCAATACGACGCCGAGGACGGTCGCGTAAACCTCCTTATCCATGGCCACATTTTGACAGTGATAGTTTTCGACGATCGAATCATCTCTGTAAATATAATGTGCAAAAATTTTTGCAAGTTCTTCCTTGGAAAAATGATCGACGAACATTCCTTTTCCTCCTATGTTTGCAAATTTTCAATATTTACGCTTGCCGGGGCTTGTCCTTATCAAAAACTTCTATCCTAAATCTCTGCGCGATATCCGGTCAAAAGTTATTGAGATCTTATCTACTTGATATAAATGGGAATTGATCGCCCGGCAATCTTCCGGATAAAAAAATACAACATTATGTCCGTCCGGATAAATCGAGCTGTCAAAAATGACGCCGTCAAACCCCATGTTGATGAATTGTCCGGCTAAATATTGCGTGAACCAATATCGATGCCCCGAATAATGCGGTCTGGAAAAATCCCGAGCGATTTCGGATAAGAGCACATATAAGGCTTCCTGTTCGCGGATCTTCCGCATCGGTTGTCGCCTTAAATCCGCCATTTTGAGGGTTCTTTCCGTTACAAATTCAGCAATGGAAATCAACTCGCGCTTGATCGGTCTCAATTCGTATACAACGGTTTTGGGGTCATCGCCGGTGTACAGAAAGGCAACGCCCATACAATTCAGTCTGCCCTCCGTAGCGGACCCGGCAGATGGCGCGCCCGACAGATCTTTATCGTAGCCTTCAAATATTTTCTCGTTGGAATTTATGAAGTCCAAATATTCGGCTTCCGTCTTTACTACATCGTCCAACTTAAAGATCCTGCCACGATAGAAAGAAGTCCCGCGTTGAACAGTAGTTAAAAACAGGCTTGCATTGTCTTGTAAAACAGGCAGGAAATAGCTTTGATTGTCAAAACGGTTAAAGGTTTGCACCTCATGTTTCCATCCGCGAAAATCGGCGCGAATTTTTCTTCTTAAATCGAAATCCATAGTATTCCTCTCCCCCGCCTGCGGGCGTGTCTCTTCGTGAAGTTTATTCTGTTTCTTCGGACGCATCCTTGGCGACGGGAATATACACCATCTTCAACGGAATGATCTTACGGTATCTTTCACGGAGTTTATCGTAGTACTTCAAAATGAGATCGACAAGTTCCGTGCCGTTGATTCCACGGATGATCGGCGTATTTTCAAGATAAGCGCGGGCGTTTTTCGTATAGTTGGAAAGCGTTACGAAAAGTCCGTAGTCGCCCTCACGCATCGCCCCTTTCAATGATTGAATGGTCGTCTCTTTAATATCTCCGTCCTGACTCTTCACCTGCACCAGGATTCTCGGGGGAAGTTCATCTTTGTATGCCGTAATATCGATCCCGCTGTCCCCGCCGTGCGGAGAAAGCGCTGTTCTGTAACCCATCGCCTGCAAAAGATCGGAAACAAATCCCTCCAAATCATATCCTTTGAGGTTACGGCTCAATTCTTTGAGAATAAAGTCTTTTGTACTTTCGATGATATCTTCTGCGGTCGCGGCAACGCTTTCATCCTCTTCTCCCTCCAGAATGCTGTTCTTGCGCCCGCGGGATAGGAAAGCGTCCAAAAATTCATCCGCATAATTTTTCACCATAAAGAACGTCATTGCAGAGCCGATCTCGTAGAGCGCGCCCTGCGAAAAAGCCGTACGGGGGAATTTTTTCTCCCATTTTACTTTTCTCTGCTGGACATAAGTCTGCGCACCGGGGCGATAGAGATACTCCCCTTCCACAATACCGAGATTGATCGTTCGATCTGCTTTGGAAGGATAGACGATATAGTCTCCGACCTGCACCTCCCGAGCAAACCTATAGAGCATTCCCGCGCTGTTCGCGACGCCCTGTTTCGTTGCGTGGGGATAGACGCGGGCATATCTTTCTTTGAATTCCGCCCGATCGTTGAGCTCGCTGAGGTCGCCCATCTCCCTCCAACCGATCGCGATCACATTTTCTCGCATAAAAAGCTCGTTATCAAGCGTATGGATACCCCAAACTTTCTTTTCTTCGGTCATAGGAAATTCTCCTTTGTTTTTATGGATAGTATAACAGATAAAAAGCAAAATTGCAATCTTTATTCTGTATTTGCGATTATTTTAAGATAGCTCATGCGATTAAAACGCAGACAAATGGCAGGATTGGCGGCAGTATCTTATGGATTGTCTTGCCCTGCTGCGTCCCGCGAAAAAGGAGGTTTACTACAAGTTCTGCCTCCGCCGCCTCGCACCCGACGTTCCCCTTGCAAAAGAAGAAAAAACTCCCGACGAGTACATCGTGAGAGCATAAGAAACTGCGGCGCCGAGATGAAACCGGCGCCGCAGAAGGCTTACATGTTTAACAATGCTTTTTCATTTTCATTCGAACGAACATCTTATTTTTTATTGAATACATTATACCATATTCTCCCTTGTTCGGTCAAGCAATTTTTGCGGACATAGTTTGCTGAAATCAAACAAAAAACTCTTTCCGTCTGCGCGGGCGGGAAGGTCATGCCCGAGCATTGTTCGTTTTATTTGAAAATTCTTTCGAGCGTTCTTGCGGTCAGAACCTTAGCGCCGTCCTGTAAAATTTGCCTGTTGAGACCGAATTGCGGGTCGTCAATATCTTCCTCGCGGTACATGACAAAACGTTCTCTCCCGTATTCTTTCGCCTTCCCCATCGCGTGGCGGGAGCCGCTGTCCCCCTCTCCTTGCAAACAGCTTGCGATCAAGACGATGCGGCTTGCATACATCGCCTGCAATCTGTCACGCGCGATAAACCGTCCGATGCCTTCTTGCCGTGTTTTGGGTCCGTTGACGTATTCCGTGATGACGAGTCCGCCACATCCCACGATTTTTTCCGCAAGCTCCGCGTTTTCCTTCGGATAAATGGCGGAAAGCGGAGCCGGAAGGAAGGCAACCGTCTTTCCTCCGCAAGCAAGACATTCGGTATGCGCGAGGGTATCGCACCCCCGTGCGAGCCCGCTGACGATCACGGCTCCCCTTTCGACAAGCCGTCCGATGATTTTTTTCTCACGGGCGATCACTTCTTCCGAGGGGTTCAAAACACCGACAACAGCGACATTGCGGTCGTTTTTCAGGAGGGAAATATCGCCGCGATAGGCGAAGAGGTAGGGCCTTTCGCTCATGCGGAGCGGCAGATCGGTGCGAGGAAAATCCTCATCAAGGGCACAGATGAGACTCTCGCCGCTTTCGTCCAATGCACGGGCATAGGACGAACCGGTTCTTTGCGGAATATGCGCAAACTTACGCCAAAACTCCGCGTTCGATTTCAAAATTCCCTCACGTTGCAGCGCATACAGCTTTAAGGCGGCGTCGGAATACATCATTCCCCTCCCGTGTTTGCAAGTACAAACAGTATACCATATTTTGCGCCGAAATCATAGAGAGTTTTGGGCAAAAGAGTGATTTTGCTTGCGCACGAATTAAAGAAAAGCGCGGCGGCTTCTTTCGAAGCCGCCGCGCGGAGTTTTTATTCCATTCCCCCCTCCCCCCGTAGGGGGGGAACGCAGGGGGATCCCCGCGTTCCCAAATTTTGAAGAAGGGATGTATGAGTGGTTTGTTTTTTCGGGCAGCGGCGATGTCAGTCGGTGACGCGCTTGAATTCGTAGCCGCTGCTCTTTTTCGGCGTGCCCGTATATTTGAGGATCTGCGCCGCAGCTTTCAGAGGCGTGCTCAGATCGAGCGCGGCGACCTGCTTCCCCGAAGAATACACATACCAACCGTTCGGCTCCTCGAAGGTGAGCTGGGTGATCGGCGCGCCCGCGAACGGGTCGAGCCCCAAGCTCTCCACGCTTGCGGGGATGGTGAGCATGATGAGGGATTCGCAGCTGTTGAACATCTTGGTACCGAACGTTTTGAGCCCGGTAGGAAGCTGGACGGCATAGAGCTCGGTGCAATCCGCAAACATCCAATCTCCGAGCTGCGTCGCCTTCCAGTTGCTCATGTCGATCTCCTCGATGAGAGAACCTTTGAACGCGCTCGACCCCCATTTCATGACGTTTTCGAAGTTCGTCAGCGTGGTGATCTTGCCCGTATCCTTGAACGCATTGTACCCTACTTCCACAAGACCGGTGGGTGCGATGACCGTCGTGAGCGCCTTGCAGCCCTCGAACGTGGAAGTTTTGATGACAGAGACCGGGCAGCCCGCTTCAAACGTGACGGTTTGCAGCGCGGTGCAGTTATAGAAGGCGTGGTGGTCGACGTCGGTGACGCTCGCGGGAATCGTGATGCTTTCAAGCGCCTTGCAGTTCTCGAAGGGACCGCAGGTCAGACCCGAGCCGCTGCCCGTGATGAGTTTTTTGAGGTTCTTGGGGAGCGTGACCGTTTTGAGCGCGGTGCTTCCGGCAAACGTATTCTGGTTGAGCTCCTCAACGTTGTCGGGAAGGACGATATTCGTGCACATCGTCTGATAGAACGCCCTGCCGTCGATCGTCGTGACCGTGGACGGAATGGAGATGGTCGTAAATTTCGCGCTCGCAAAGGCGCTTGCGCCGATCGTGAGGAGTCCGTTGGGCAGTTTGACCTGGCTCTCCGCATTGCCGAAGTAGGAGAAGCACTGCTTGGGGATCTCGGTGAGGTTGAGCGAGGAGAGGTCGACCGTCGTGAGCTGCGAGCAGCGCGCAAAGGCGTAATCGCCGAGCTCGGTCACCGTCGCGGGGATGGTGATGGTCTTGATTCCCGTGTAGTTGAAGGCATAGGCGGGAATGCGCGTGAGCGCCGCGGGGAGCGAGACGTCATCGGGGAGCGGCGTTCCGTCGAAGTCCAGCGTGCCCTCTGCGGAGAGCAGGTTGGCATGCTCGATCTTCAAGAAGTCCTCGAAGGTGCCGAGGAAGTGCTCCTTGGCGATCTTTCCGCCGATGGAGGAGGCGACCGAATTCAAATTCTTGCCCACCGTGATCTCGGAGAGATTGGAAGGCAATGCTCTCGATTCGATCGTTTCGATGCCGCGGCCGAGGTCGATCCTCGCCAAGGCGGGAAGGGAGGCAAAGGCGGAATTACGGACGACCTTCACGCCGTCCTGCAAGACAACGCTCTCCAAGAGGACGTATTTCGTCTTGTCGTTGAACGCCTTCTCCGCGACCTCCACGACGGGCTGCCCCTCGTATGCGTAGGGCGCGATGAGCTCGGTGAGGCTCTCCGTGCCGCTGTACCCGGTCAGCGCATAGCCGCCGTCGACAGGAGCAAAGGTGAGGTCGGGCGTGAATTGCAGCGTTCTGCCGCAGACGGTGCACTTGTTCTCGGTATTGTAGGTGTGCCGTTCGCACGCCGGGATCTCCGCCTGCTCATAGCCGCATTCGCAGACCTTCCCCTTCGAGAAATCGTGCGGAGCGCGCGTCGTCTCGTCGATCTCGTTGTCCGTAGGGCAGATCTTCCAGTGCTCCGTCCCGCTGTACGCCCACTTGGTGTAGCTGTGGGTGTGCGGCGCAAGCGTGTAGGTCACCTCGTTGCTGTTGGTCACCCAGCTGATGATGTAATCGCCGACGGGTCTCGGCGGAAACATATTCGCAGACAAAGTCACGTCGTGGTTGTTCGGATAAACCTTCTCCGTCTCGGCAACGTAGACGCGGAACGCGTCGCCGTAGGTGAGGTACACGGTGACGGACCAGGTGTCCGTCGCCTTGTCGTACGTCATCTTGAACATGTCCTCGGGCTTCTTGCTGAAATTTTTGAAGTTGTTGGTGAAGAGGTTGCCGCAGACATAGACGCTGAGCTCCTCCGTGGGCACCGTCGTCTTTGCGCCGCATTCGCACTTCCCGGCGACGAAAACGTGGTCGCTCTTGCCCGCGGGGTCGACTGCGCCGTCATCCGGGCAGACCTTCCAGTGCTGGGTTGCATCACTTGCCCACTGCGTGTAGCTGTGGGTGTGCGCTTCCGCATAGCCGCATTCGCAGGTGTGCGTCGTCTTGTCGACGGCGTGGGGTGCACGGGTGCTTACGTCGATGTCCCCGTCATCGGGACAGACGCGCCAGTGCTGGGTGTCGTTGAAGTCCCACTTCGTGTAGGTGTGGGTGTGGTCGCCCGTGTTCGGGTCGTTGGGCTCTGTGGGAGCGCAGGCGGCAACCGCCCAGCCGAGGCATCCCGCAAGTGCAACCGATAGTCCTGCTGCGAGCCATTTCTTGGTGTTCATACTTTCCTCCATAAAAAATGTATTTGCCGAGTTATCCACGAAATTTTCGTGTTTCGACATATACTATTATACCACCCCCCCCTGTTTGTCAAGCGTTTTTGGAAAAATAACAAAAATTTTTTCAAAACCTGAAATTTTGCTCCGAGTTTTCCACAATTTTTGGTTTCGTATTGACCGCCGCCCTGTCCAATTTGGACATGAAAAATTTCGACCGATTTCTTTTCTGCGCAAAGATTTTCGCCGAAAAAAAGAGCGCGGCGGCATCATTCGATGCCGCCGCGCGCCCAAATTCTAAATTTTGTGCCTTAGGCGGAATTCACTTCCGCCGCCCCGCCCGCACGTTCTTTTTTCGTCGAAGGGCGGCACGAGCTCGCAGAGCGAAGTAGGGCGTCTCAATTTGCCGAACCCTTTCGGCTTACTGTCCGTTGAAACATCCAATCGGAACCAAGCCTATGAAGGCGCAAACGCTAATTCGCTCGACGAAAATATTTGCGTCAGCAAAGATTTTCGCCGAAAACCTCTCATCTCTTACTGAATTCGCAGCCGCAGTAGTTCTGACGGTACAGACCGTACCTGCGGGAGAGCTCGACCGAGCGCATATACCCGCCGCGCTTTTTGAAATCGGAGGGCAGATACCGCACGCCGTACTCCTCTGCGAGCGCAAAGCCGATCTCGTTGATGAGTTCGGCGTTCTTCAAGGGGGAGACGGTGAGCGTCGTTGCAAAAAAATCGTAGCCGTGCCGCCTCGCTTCCTCCGCAGTGCGGCGAAGGCGGAGCCCGAAGCACACCTTGCAGCGCGCGCCTCCCTCTTTTTCCCGCTCCAAACCGCGGACGGCGCCGAGAAAGTCCTCCTTGCAGTAGTCGCAATCGAGGATATCGGCAAGCTGCGTCTCGCGAAGGAAGCGCTCCTGCTCCCGCTTGCGGCGGAGGTACTCCTCCTCGCAGTCGAGGTTGGGATTATAATAGAGCACCGTCGTGCGGAGAACGTCGGCGACCTGTTCGAGGCAATACGACGAGCAGGGCGCGCAGCAGCTATGGAGCAGCAGCTTTTTTCCCGCCGCCTCCGCCAATATTTCCCGCATCCGCGCATCGTAATCTATTTTGTTCATCGCCTTGTTGCGGGATTATTCTTCCTCGTCGTCCGCGTCATAGAGGCGGACAAACTCGTCGAAGAGCTCGTCCATGAGCGCATCGTCTTCGATCGTTTCGAGGTGCTCGTCCTCCTCGCTACCCACGACGTGGAAAATGGCGACGTCCTCCTCGCCGTCCCCGTCGTCCTCGTCCTCTTCGGGAGGAAGTTCGGGCGTGACCGCCACATACCATTCGCCCTTGTATTCGAACGTCATGAGATGTTCGTAGCGGAACGTATTTCCGTCGTCGTCCACAAGTTCGATGAGGCTGTCGTCGTCATAGTTGTTGTTTTCTTCTTTCATATGCTCTCTCCTTGTCTCTGCGAGATAATTTTCGAGGATATACGCCGCCGCGAGGGAATCGACGCTCTTCTTTTTCTTGTCCTTTTTGGCGCTGATGCCCATTTGATTGAGGTCGCCGCGCGCCGCGCGCGTCGTGTAGCGCTCGTCCGTGAACGTCACGGGGATGCCCGCCGCCCGCTCGAGCTCTTGGCAGAACCTTCTCGTCTTGCGCGCCTGTACGCCCTCGGCTCCGTCCTCTTCGAGGGGAAGCCCGCACACGATCTTGCCCGCGCCCCGCTCCCTTGCGAGACGGGCGAGCGCCTCGGCGTCCGCTTTCATATCTCCCGTGCGGAAGTAGGTATCCGAGGGCATGGCGTATTCCCCGAAGGGGTCGGAGAAGGCAACGCCCACGCGGCGGTCTCCGACGTCGAATGCGACGATGAGTTCCATGCTTCGAGTATAGCACAGTTTGCGCAAAAAGGCAAGGTTTTTTGCGGGGAAAGCGCCGAACGCCCTGAAAACGCAAGCCCCGCGCCGCAATGCGGCGCGGGGCGCAAAAACAACTCCTTACGGCTGTCTGTCAAGAGAGCAGAACAACTGCCACCCCTTGAACAGCGCGATCTGCGAGATGGGGTCGTCATTCGAATTCGCATTGATCGAATAGGCGTCCCCGTCGAGCTTGAAGGTGAACTCCTCGTTCTCGAAATGGACTTCGGTCGCGGTCTTTTTCACGCCGCCGACCGTCACTTCGATGCCGTTCGCCGAGATGGTCACGACATAGTGCTCGCCGTCGAAGCCGTCCCCCGCGAAGGTGCCGTAAAAGCTCGCCTCCGTGATGCCGCCCGATACGTCGCCGCCCCCGCTGCCTTGGCGGAGAAGGTCGACCGTCGGGTCGGAAAAGCTTTCGGGCACGAGACCGATCTCGTCCACCGTCTCCCCCGTGCTGTAATTGGAGACCGTGTATTTCTTGCCGTCGAAGGTGATGGAGATCTCCCCGTACTTCGCATCGTAGCCGAGCACGTTGACGGGGACGGGAGCAGCATCCACCGTGGCGACGATTCCGCCCTCCGAGATCGTCACTACGTAGTGTTTGCCCGCGGCGTCCCCCTCGAAGGTGCCGTGGAACTTCGACGGATAGGTCGAGGGCACGGGGTCGTCATCTCCGCTTCCCTTCAACTCGACGGGGAGCTCGGTTGCATCCCATCCGCTGTACGTGAAGGTGAAGGTCGTCTCATAGGCGTAGAGATAGGTGACGATCTCGACCTGATAGAGAATATCGTTTTGGACGGTGATCTTGACGCTCTGCGCAAAGAACATGGGAGCGTCGTCATTGCTGTCGTAGATCGCCTCGGCGATGGCGGGCGCCATCTTGATGTCGTCGTCGCGGAGGACGAACACGCCCTCCCCCTTCGGCTCGAAGAGCGCGGGCGAGAAGGCAAGGAAGTCGGCAAAAATGGGAGCGATGCTCGGATAGGTCGTCGCATTTCCCGTCGCGTCGGAGAACTGCGCGGGCGAGCCCACCGAGGCGACCCCGTCCTCGACGTCGATATCGTACACCATGCCGTCGATTTCGATATAGCCGTACGCAAAGCCCTCTTCGTCGTTATAGAAGGCGTCCTTTGTGATATACACGTTGTATTCCGCATCTTCTTTGACGTGGTACCGGTAGCTCTCCGCCTCGTCCGCGGCTTGCAGAGCCCGCTCGAGCGAGGTATGTTCGCCCTCGTAGGAATAGGGACGGGTCCACGAGGTCAGATCGAAGTCCTTCTCCACCTCCACGAGGAAGGAATAATAGGAATAGTAGGAATAATTCAGCGTGATGCCCTCGCCTTTGTTGTCGGGTTTGGTCTCGATCGTCACGGCAAACACCGCGCCGTCGCCGTCCAACGTGACGGTGAAGCTTTCGATCTCATCCGACTGCCCCGTGATCGCCTTTGCGGCTTCGGACGCCTTCGCGGCGTCCTTGACGACATACTCGTTTTCGCCGCAGAGGAAGAGGTCCGCAGCCGTCAGCACCGTGCCGAAGGGATTGCGGTAGCCGTCGAAGGATTCGCCCGTCGGAATCTCGGTGATCGTGTTTTGCAGCGTGCGCTCGAGGGCGACCGCCTTGCCGTCCCGGTCCGTGTAAGCGCGGTTGGTGAGGATGAGCTTCATCCCGTCGTCGCGCTTGCGGTAAGCGGTGATGTCGCCGTCGAACCGCGTCACGAAAGAGTACTGATATTCGATGCCGTAATCGTCATAACCGTCGTAGATGCGGCGCTCCTCCCCCTTGCCGGAGAGGGCAAGCTTCCCGGCGGCGGATGCGAGGGCATCCACGGACATGGTAGGGGCATTTTTGAACGTCGCCTCAACGGTGAGGTCCTTTTCGACGGTGAATGGGAAGTTGCCGCTTGCATCCGCCTCGCGCGCGGCGCCGTCCACGGTGAGGGCGGAAAGCATGTAGCCCGCCTTCGCGCTCACGGCGGCGGTGACCGTCGTTCCCGCCTCATACTTGCCGTCGTCGGAGGCAGGCGAAAGCTTGACGGAGCCCTTTTCTCCGTCGCAGACGACGGTGACGGTGTAGCGCTCCTTCGGAATCTCCCCCTCGGGCGCAAAGGCGACGTCGATCTGCACGTTTTTATTGACAACAAACGTGTACTTCCCGTCCGTCAGGGACTGCGTTTCGCCGCTGACGCGGAAGAGGGAGACGCCGTAGCCCTCTGCGGGGACCACGGTGACGGTGACGGACGTGCCGGCATCGTATTTGCCGCCGTCGGAGACGGGCGAAAGCGTCACGCTGCCGAGAGAATCGTCATACACCGCGGTGACGGTAAACCGCTCCGCGCCGTCGTTTGCGCAGGCGGCGAGCCCGACGCCGATACAGACTGCGGCAAGGAGCGAGAGCGCCGCAAGAAGAATTCGTTTTTTCATGGGGGACCTCCATCGAATGTTCCGTCGAACATAGAATATTTATACATTATGTATTATATACGATGATTTCAGCCACAGTCAAGCATATTTCCTGTTTTTATGCGCATAAAACTTTGTTTCCGCCCGATTTCACGGCCCCTCCCTGCCCTGCGGACGAATCCCGCCCCCTTTTGCGTCAAAATCAAGCAAAAAAGATTCCCGCAGTCTCAAAAGGCTGCGGGAATCTTCCGAACGCTTATTTTTCCTTCTTTTTGGGAGTCTTTTTCTCCTCGCTTTCGCCCATGGCAGCGAGACGTTCATCCATCATTTCGTCCATCTTCTGGATGATCTCCGCCTGGCTCTTTTTGACGAGCGAACGCGCTTTGAAGCTGTTCGCGACGAGGAGCGCGCCGCCTACCATGCCGAGGGCGACACCGAGACAAAACAACTTTTCCATACCTTCCTCCATGACCGTAGTTTGTGAAGGTATTTTCCGCTTATTCCTCGCTGCCCCTGCGTAATTTTTCCAACTCGGCGCGGAGCCGTGCGTTTTCCTCTTTCAGCCCCTCCGCGATGCGCGCATACAGCGCGTCGATCTCCCGTTCCAGCCGTTTTTGCAGGAAGGGGTTGGAAATTCCCCTGTCTTTTGCCGCCTGCTCTACGCGTTCGGGCTGCTTTTTGAGAAGATTGCGGTACTTGTTCTGCATGCGCAGCATGAGTTTTTCGTCGCCGTTCGAGGCTTCGAGGATGCTCTTGCGCACGGAATACCCCTTCTTTCTGCCTTCGAGGACCTTGTCGAGGAGCGCCTCGGTTTCCTCCTCCGAGAAGGGCTTGATCTCGCCCGCGGAGAGGTTCTTGCCTTCGAGAATGCGCTTGACGCGGCTGTCGTCCTGCTTTTTGAGGAACGCGTAGTAATAGTTGCGCACGCTGCCCTTGGCGCGGCTGTGCTCCTTGCCGTACGTCTCAAAGAGATAGGAGAGCGTCTTGCCTGCATTCTTCCCCGTGTAGATGTACTCGATGAGCCCGCTCGCTTCCTCTTCCGTGTAGCCGTTGATTTTATTCATGATGATTCACCTCGGGCAAATTGTTGACATAATCGCGACGGAATATACATTCAATATAGAGATGCGTATTCTCTTTTTGGCGGACAAGAAGTGCTCGCTCACCGTGAGCGGGCTCTATCTCGGAATCGTGGACACCTTCGAGCGGGCGGCGGAGCTCGATATCGCGCAAAAACACTTTGTGGAGCTCAAACCCGCGGGTTTCCACCCCGTGCGCTTCTGTCTCGACGAAGCGTTTCTGTTCGACCCGCCCCCACAGGTCTCGCTCTATTACGCGCGCGAGGGGCTCGCCCTCTATTGCAGCGGATTTCTGCGCGAGGACGCCTCTCTGCACGTTTTGTGGCAAAAAAAGTTGGACGGCGTGCGCTTTACGCTCACGTTGCAGCAAAAAGTGCAGCTGATCTTTGAGGACCGCGACCGCTTTTGCATCCTCGATTTGGACGACCGCTTCGAACGGAGCACCCTCGAAAGGGCGGGAGACTGCTTTCTCCTCGAAGGCGACGGCTGCTTTGCCGTCCTCTCGGCGGCGGGCGAGATCAAGGTCCTCTCGGACGGCACGGTGTCAGAGCGGGGCGGCACCGTCAGGGCGGAGATTCCCTTCCACGACTGCATGGGGCATTCCGCGGTCGCGGAGTGGGAGAACGGGGAGATGAAAACCTGCTCCATCCGCACGGCGCGGGAGCCCTGCGCGGCGACCTATGCCCTCGCCCTCTTCGAGAGCGCGCTCATCGGCGCGGACTGCGTACCCTTCCTCGCCCCCTCGCTCGCGGAGAAGGCGGATGCGCTCAAAGAATTTTTGGGAAACTATACCTCCGCGGTGCTCACGGACAGAACGAACGAGGTGGGGCTCGTCTATCCGCGGAAGAAAAACGTCTTTGACGTGCGCTACTTCCGCGTGGAGACGGAGGACGGCAAGATCTCCAACATCAAGGAGCTATGAAAAAACGGGGAGGCATCTGCCTCCCCGCCGAACGCCTGCCGGTTCAGGCGTTTTCCTTGTAGGAATAGGTCACGGTGCATTCTCCCGCGTCCTTGTTCCATGTTTCTTCCTTGGTGACATTCCCCCACTGCGTCGAATCGCCCGCAAAGCGGATGTCGGTCAGCGAGGTGCAGTACTCGAACGCCCGCGCTTTGACGGTTTTGAGACTTGCGGGGAGCACGACCTCCGAAAGGTTGGAGCAGCCGCTGAAACAGCCTTCGCTCACGGTCTCGATGCCCTCGGAAAGGACGACTCTTTGCAGCGAAGTGCAATCAAAGAACGCATCGCTTCCGATCGAGGTGATCGTGGAGGGAAGCTCGATCTCGGTGAGCCCGCTCATTCCGAACGCCCCATTGCCGATCGTTTTCACACCCTCGGGAATGATGATCTGTTTGAGATTTTTGTCCACGGTGAACGCACCGTCGGTTATGCCGACAACGGGTTTGTCCTCATGCTCGGCGGGGATGACGATGATGGAGTCTCCGCATTCGCCCCTCCCGCTCACGAGATAACCGTCTTGTGTCTCGTTCTCCTCGAAAGACAAGCCGACGGAGGCTTCCGTTACGTCATAGCCGCAAACCGAGCAGGGATAGCCGTCGTGGGGGTCGATCCAAAAAGGCGCTCCGCACTTCGTGCATACCTTCCAATGGCTGCTTGCGTCGCTCTGCCATTCCCCTCCGACGTGGTCGAGGGTCGCAAGGATGGGCACGGTCTCCACCTCTCCGCAGTCCCGGCACTGGCGCGTTTTGGTTCCCGAGCGGCCGCAGGTCGGCTCGCTGAGCGTTTTCCATTCTCCCCAGTTGTGCTTGGGAACAGAGGGATCCTCTTCGGGCTCCTCCTCTTCGGGAGGCTCGGTCGGGTCGTCCTCACCCGGGGTCTCACCCGGGGTCTCACCGGGAGGCTCGGTCGGGTCGTCCTCACCCGGGGTCTTGTTCGGGTCGTCCTCGCCCGGGGTCTCGCCCGGGGTCTCGGCCGAAGGGGGAACATCGTTCCCGTTTTGCGGGGCACATGCGGTCACGCAGCCGAGGCATAACGCCGCGAGCAACGCGATCAGTGCGATCAGTGTTTTGCGTTTCATCTCTTCCTCCAATGAATTTTTTTACCGAATTTCACGTTCGGCGTTTTTCATTATAGCACCCTCTCCTCGTTTGTCAAGCGATTTCAAAAAGAATGAGTAAATAATTCTCAAAACCCGAAAATTATTTTCGGGTTTTTTAACGGAATTTTCTATGTTTCGACGAAAATCTTTCTGCGAAATCTTTTCGTCGAGCGAATTAGCGGTGGCATCCGCGAGGGGGCGTGCGGCGGTCCCTACCGCCCACGCGAGCGCGAAAACCCAAGTTCCCCCCTTTCGGGGGGGAACGCAGGGTGACCCCCGCGTCCCCGATATTGAATGAAGGGAATGTATAAACAAGGTATGTGCGATTGGGTTACTCTTCGATCGCAACGATCAGGTTTGCGAACTTCGACCATACCTCGGCAGCCTTGTAGGCGTCTACGCTCGCTGCGGGGACATAGACCTTTGTCGGGTCGCTGCTGTACAAGCCGATCCCCCATGTGCTTGCCCTGGGCGGGGTCGTCGCCTTGACGGTGACAGACGTGAGAGTCGTCTTTCCGGAGATTATCTTTCCTTCGCTAATGTCCGACAGTTGCTCGCCGAATACGATCGTTTTTAACTCATTGCAATTATAGAAAACATCGGATTTGATTGTTCTCACACTCTCAAATTCGACATCCTTGATCGTCGTTTCGGCGAAACAATATGCGGAGAGAGTCTCTGCCTTCGGGAAAGAGATCGTTTGCAGTTTGCTTGCATTACTGAACGCGTATTTCCCGACAGTCACTGCCTTGGGGAAGCTGACCGATGTTACGGTCGTGTTATAATAGAACGCGGAATTGTTGACCGTCGTCACGTTCTCGAAGGTGACGGAAGTTTCCGTGCTGTACGGAAGATACATGTAGAGAACGGTACCGTCGGTGGAGAGGACTGCATTATTTTCGACTTTGAAGTGTTCGTTCTTCGGGTCGACCGTTACGGACTGCACTTTGGCGAGGTTCGCTTGGTCGCACTTTGCGGGTTCATAGGTGTTGTTCTTGCCCATGCCGAAGAGTTTCCCGAAATCGGGGAATACCGTCAGGTCGGCGGGGATTTTCAGATTGGTGTAGTCCCCCGTGTACTCGTTGAGGGTACCGTCATCGTTGATCTTCCAGTCGGGGTCGGCTTCCTGTTGGAACCCGCACTTGCAAGTGTCGCCCTGCGAGAAATCGTGCGCCTCAACACTGCTTTCGTCTTTCGCATTATCAAAATCACAAGCCTTCCAGTGGTTCTCGCTGTCATAAGCCCACTTCGAATAGGTATGGACGTGTTTGAGGGTCGGTTTGAGCGCACCGGAAACCCAAGTGACTTCGAACAGACCGTCAGGGGCGTCGCTCGGACGACCAAGGTTCCCGCCCTGGTCGGGATAGTACTGCTTGTTGAGTTTGTTATAGACTTTGAACTGGTCGCCTTCCTTTACGGTGATCGTCGCGCTCCAAGTCTTATCCCCGTCGAAGGTCATGTGGATGCAGTTCTCAATGACGCCGTAGTCGGGCCAATCGTTCTTGGGATAGGCGGCAAGTTTGCCGACGATATACATATCTTCCGTCGTCGTGGGCGGGGTGACGCTCTCAACGAGTTCCCAGCTCACGTAATTGTCTTTCCAAGGGGCGGGAGACGGTTTGGTATGTACGGTGAACTTGTAAATGCCGTCTTTTCCCGTTGCCACGCCGATGTTCTTCGTGCCCGCGTCGATGAAGGTACCCGAAGCGTTGCGCACTTCATCGATGCCGAAATAGGTGCCGTCAGTCCATTTGAGGGCGCCGTTCTCGTCTTTCTCATTTTGCCTGATCTTGAAGCTGTCGCCGCCGGCATAGATCTTGAATTGGATGGTGTAGAGGGTGAAGCCCTCCGCATCTTTCTTCGGCTCTTTTGTGAGCTTGAAGTCGGGTTTGAGAGCCGTCCAGCTGCAAGTGGAGAGGTCGCCCGCACCTGCACCGGTCACCCAGAATTCGCGGGTGTCGAGGTCGGCGTCGGGGGTGACGTCGCCCTCCCCGGGATTATCGGGGTTGTTCGGGTTGTCGGGGTTGTTCGGGTTGTCGGGCTTGTCGGGGTCATTCGGGTCGACGACGCCGGGGTTGTCGCCCTCGTTCGGGTTGGGCTGTGTGGGAGCGCAGGCGGCGACCGCCCAGCCGAGGCAGCCGGCGAGCGCCACGGAAAGTCCCAGTGTGAGCCATTTCTTGGTGTTCATACATTCCTCCTAAAAAAGTTTTATTTGCCGTTATCCACGAAGTTTTCGCGTTTCGGCACTTACTATTATACCACCCCCCCCTGCTTGTCAAGTGTTTTTTTGATAAAATCTAAAAATTTTCGAAAAATTTTTTCTGACGCACGAAAATTTCTTTCGCGCGCCCTATTTTATAAGAAAAATTGCCCCTTTTGTCTTATCAACATGGACAAAAAATAGGTGTAAACAAAAGAGCGCGGCGGCTTCTCTCGAAGCCGCCGCGCAAGAAAAAATTCCAAAACAAAAATCAGCGCACCCGAAACGGGTGCGCTTTTCGTTATCTCAATTCCGCGCCGAGGTCACGGTGCAATCTGTCCACGATCTTGCAAAAGTATGCGTCCGTCGCCTCCGGCGTGAGCGGCTTATCCGCTCCCGGTGCGAACGTGATGCGCACCGCCATGCTCTTTTTTCCCTCGCCGAGACGGCTGTCACGGTAGACGTCGAACAGTTCGGCTTTCGTGACCGCTTTGCAGGCGCGCAGGATACAGTCGGTGAGTTCGGCGCACGTCGTCTGCTCCCCGACCACGACGGCGAGGTCGCGCGCTGCGGCGGGATATGCCGGGACGGTGTGATAGGCAAACGTCTTGCGGAATTGTCCGCAGATGGCGTCGTAGTCGAGTTCGCCGAACACCGCCTTCTTTTCCAGCGCGAGTTCCTCGCAGATCTCGGGGTGCAATTCCCCCAGCCAGCCCACTTCCCGCCCATCTGAAAGGACGTTTGCGGTCACGCCCGGGTGCAGGAAAGACTTCTCGCCCCGCACAAACGTAAACCGAATCCCGAATGCCTCTGCGATGCTCTCGAACAGCCCTTTGAGGTCGAAAAAGTCGCCCGCTCCCCACAGAGCAAACGAGGCGTGCATCCGCTCCTCGGGAAGTCCCTCCTCCCGCGGGAGAAAGACATGCGCACATTCGAAGAGACGGCCCGTTTCGTTCCCGCGGCGCACGTTGCGGACGACGTTCGCGATCATCGTGGGCGCCAAAATCGTCCGCAGGACGGAGAGGTCCTCCCCGATGGGGTTGGCGATCTTCAAAGAGCGGCGCTCGGGCGCGTCCGCAGGCAGACGCAAAAGGTCGAAGTCCTTGGGCGAATAGAAGGAAAAGCCGTAAGCTTCGCAGTAGCCCACGCGGGCGACGACCTCCTTGAAGTGCCTCTGCGCCCTCTGCGCGGGGGTGAGCCCGCCGTGCGTCACGGCGGCGTTTTCGAGGAAGGTGGGTTTGAGGTGCCCGTATCCGTACATGCGGATGACTTCCTCGGCAATATCGGCGTCGAGGTCGATGTCCGTGCGCCATGAGGGGACATGGACGGTGAATTGCTCCTTCGAAGCGTCCCCGGGTTCGAAGCCGAGCCGCGTGAGGATGCCTTGCACCTCCTCTTCGGGGACATGGATGCCGAGAATCTTGTCCAATTTTCGGTAGCTGACCGAAAAAGAGCGATCGGCGCATGCGCTCCCTACGTCCGCTTTGCAGTCGGTCACGGTGCCGCAGCCGAGCTCCTCTACGAGGTGCAGAGCGCGTTCCATCCCCGCATACGGCGAATAACAGGCGTCTACGCCCCTCTCGAAGCGGGCGGAAGAATCGCTCCGCTGCCCGAGCGCGCGGGAGGTCCTGCGCACGCAGGCGCGCGCGAAGCTCGCCGCCTCGAAGAACACTTCCGCCGTGTCCTGCCCGATCTCACTGTTGAGACCGCCCATGATGCCCGCGAGCGCAACGGGTCTCTCCCCGTCGCAGATGAGAAGATCGTCGCGGCGCAGCGTAAATTCCTTTTCGTCGAGGGTGACGATCGTCTCCCCCTCCTCCGCGTGGCGGACAATGATTTGATCGCCGTGCAGGAAGCGTCTGTCGAAGGCGTGCATGGGCTGCCCCACTTCGAGAAGGACATAGTTGGTGATGTCCACGATATTGTTGACGGAGCGCAAGCCGAGCGCGGCGAGCCTTCTGCGCATGAGGCGGGGGCTCGGGGCGATCTTCACATCGCAAAGATAATGCCCCAAATAGCGCGGACAGAGCGCGGGCTCCCGCACTTCGACGGAGATCTTGACGTCCGTCCTTCGGACATGGTAGCCGCATTCGAGCTCTTTGAGGGGTTTCTTCAAGCAAGCGGCGACCTCGCGCGCGATGCCGTAGACGCTCTGGCAGTCGGGACGGTTGGCGGTCACCGCGATGTCGAAAATGTAGTCGTCGATACCCACGACGGGACGGATATCCGCGCCGGGCGCGGTGCCTTCATCGAGGATGAGGATGCCGTTTATGCCCGCTCCCTCGTAAAAATCGTCCCCTATCCCGAGTTCCTCGCCCGAGCAGAACATTCCCTCCGAGAGTACGCCGCGCAGTTTCCCCGTCTTGATCTTGCGGGAGCCTTCGCCGTCGCGCACGATGGCGCCGTCCAGCGCACAGGGCACGCACGCACCCTCGAACACATTGGTCGCCGCGGTGACGATCTGTTTGATGCCGTATCCGCCGCAATCCACGGTGCAGACGGTGAGTCTGTCTGCGTCTGGATGCTTCTCGCACCCGACGATGCGCCCCGTGACGACGTGCTCCACATTCTCCCCGAGATAGATGAGCTCCTCCACTTCGAGCCCGCACGAGAAGAGTTTTTCTTGCAGCGCCTCGGCGGAGATGTCGATCTCCACATACTCTTTCAGCCATGAAAACAATACTTTCATCTGTCTCCTCCCGTCAGTCCTTGAACTGTTCCAAAAAGCGCGTATCGTTTTCGAAGAACGCGCGGATGTGGCGGACGCCGTATTTGAGCATCGCGATGCGTTCGATTCCCATGCCGAAAGCGAACCCGCCATATTCGGCGGAATCGATTCCGCAATTTTCGAGCACGCGTCTGTTCACCATGCCCGCGCCGAGCACCTCTATCCACCCCGTCCCCTTGCAGAGCGAACAGCCCTTCCCGCCGCACGCCGAACAGGAGACGTCCACCTCGACGGACGGCTCCGTAAAGGGGAAATAGGAGGGGCGCAGCCTCGTCTTTGCCGTCTCGGCAAACATTTTGCGGGCGAACTCGTCGAGCATGCCCTGCAAGTCGCAGAGCGTGACGTTCTTGTCCACCACGAGCCCTTCCATCTGGTGGAACATGGGCGAATGGGTCGCGTCGTCGTCGGCGCGGTAGACGCGGCCGGGAGACAGCATCTTGATGGGCGGTTTCTTCTTCTCCATGAGACGGATCTGCCCCGCGCTCGTCTGGGTGCGAAGGAGAATCCCGTCGCGGATATAGAACGTATCCTGCATGTCGCGCGCGGGATGGTCCGCGGGCGTGTTGAGCGCGGTAAAGTTATAGTATTCCGTCTCGATCTCCGGACCTTCGAACACCTCGAAGCCCATTCCCGCGAAGATGTCGATGAGCTCGTCCCTCGTGCGGGTGATGGGGTGCAAGGCGCCCGCCGCGGTGCGGCGTCCGGGCATCGTGACGTCGATCTGTTCCTCGGAAAGCTTCTTTTGCAATTCCCGCTTCTTGACCTTTTTTTCGAGATCTTCGAAGAGCGTCTCGAGTTTTTCGCGCAGGTCGTTGATGCGTTTGCCGAAAGCGGGGCGCAGCTCCTGTGCGACGTCGCGCATGCCTTTGAGGAGCGCCGTCACCTTCCCCGTGCGCCCCAAAAACTTCATTTTGACCTCATAGAGCGCGCGGGAACTTTCCGCGCTCTCCGCCTCCGCCATTGCTTCGGCAACGATGTGTTCGGTATCTTCCATCCTCTCTCCTTTCAAACTGAAAAACGCCCTGCGGACATAAGCCGACAGGGCGTAAAAATTACGCGGTACCACCTGTGTTCGCGCGCAAAGCGCGCCTCATTTTCCCTTGACGCGGGATACGGCTCTCCTTAAAGTGCATTTCGGGGGAGCGGCTCGCGGGGGAATACCGCGCCTGCCTTTTGCGCAAGACCTCTCTCAGCCGCGGAGGTCTCTCTCTGGAACGCGGCAAACGGCGCGTCTCTTCCGTATCATCGCCTTTTCTACTATTATAGAAGTTTTTCGTAGCGTTGTCAAACATTTTCGCGCGATTCCGTTTGCCGATTCGCGGAAAAAAAGGGACCGCGCGGGTCCCCTTTTTCTCATTTCTCTTCGAGAACGATGTCGAGATAGGCGGCGGGGTCTACCTGCTCGCCCGCTTTGAGCATCTCGAAGTGCAGATGCGGACCGAGAAACTTTTCGTTCCCCTCTTCTTCCGCGACCGTTGCGATCGTCTGCCCCTGTTCGACTTTGTCACCCGCTTTCAGCCCCGAGACGGGCGCCGCGAAATGATAGCGGGATTCGAAGCCGTCCTCATGTTGGATGCGAATCTCATAGCCGAGATACTCGTCGTTGTCCACATAGGTCACCGTGCCGTCCGCGATCGCCACCACTTCCGTACCAACGTCGGCGAGATAGTCGACGCCCTCATGGAAATAGTACCAATAGTTCATCGTGACGTTTTCGAACATCTCGTAGAACGCGGTCTTGATGTCCCGTTCGATGGGCGAGACGAACGTGACTGCGTCGCCGCTCACAGGGGGGTCGTCGGGGTTGTCGTCGGGGTCTTTGGGATCGTCGGGACCGTCAACGGGGGGAGGGTTTTCCACGACGCTTGTCGTCCCTCTCGTGACAAAGTACACCGTGAGAACGATGGCGGTGATGAGAAGCGCCGCGCAGATTCCCAAGATCACATAGTAGATCACTCTTTTCTTGCTGCTCGTTTTTTCTTCTTTCATAATATCCTCCGAAAATTCGTTATGTAGATGATTTCCCGCCTCTGCGGATTTTATACATCAAAATCCGCCGAAAATGAGGGGCGTGCCCGCCGCCGTCACCTCGCCGCGCACGGCGATGTGCAGATTGACGTCTCCCTCTTTGAGACGGACGCATGCGCCCAAGCGCGGAGAGCGGAGATAGTAATTCACCGTTCCGTCCGCCGTCTCGCAAAAGACGAGTTCGGCGCAGAACCGCTCTTTGAGCTCTTCGTACCGGTCCCCCGCATAGCGCGCGCTTTCCCCGCGCACCGAGGGGAGCAGCAGCTTGTCGAGCACGGGGTCATCGCTCATGCGGATGCGGGCGGAGGAGGAGTCTCCGAAATACAGTTCGTAGCCCGTCCCTCCCACAAACACGGGGGAGGCGCAAAGAATGCAGCCTGTTAGCGCGCAGCACAGCGCTGCCGCAGGAACGAGCAGGGCGGCGATTCTCGACAAACGGCGCATAAAAAACCTCCCGCAAAATTTCGGGAGGGATTATGGACGGTCGGTCGGATTTTTATACGCGGCAGATCATTTTCCCCACGGAAGAGGCTCTCCGCCCAAAATGTGGATGTGCAGATGCGGCACGGTCTGTCCTGCCGCTTCGCCCTGGTTGACGACGAGACGGTACCCGCCTTCCAACCCCCATTCGTGCGCATGCGCGCCGATCGTTCGGAGCATGCCGCCTGCGAGCGCGGCGCGGCGGTCGTCGAGCTCGGCTACCGTCGCGAAATGTTCCTTGGGCACGGCGAGAAGATGGATGTTCGCGACGGGCGCAATGTCCCGAAAGACGAGCATCTCCCCGTCCTCATACACTTTGGCCGAGGGGATCTCCCCTGCGACGATCTTGCAAAAAATACAGTCCTTCATGATGATACCTCCTCTATGATCTCGGCGAGCACGCCGCCGTTTTTCCTCTCCTTCAAGCGCACAGAACAGAGCTTGCCCTCGGCTGCGCCCTCCGCAAAGACGCGGATGTAGTTGTCGGTGTATCCGCCGTCCGATTCGAAGAGCGCGGGACGGATAGTCCCCAAAAAACGCGAGATGTATGCGGATTCCGCCTCTTCCGCCGCCCGCAGCATGCGCCCCATCCGCTCTCTTTTGACCGCGGAGGGCAGATCTTCGAGCTTCGCCGCATTCGTCCCCTCGCGCGCGGAGAACGGAAACGCATGCACGTGCGCGAATCCCGCCTCTTGCACGATGGAGAGGGACTGTAAAAAGTCCTCCTCCGTTTCGGTGGGGAAACCCACGATGATGTCGGTGGTGATCGCGGCGTCCGGGAAAAATTCGCGGACGGCGGCGCAGGCGGCAAGAAACTCCTCGCGCGTGTAGCGGCGGTTCATCGCACGGAGCACACGGTCCGACCCGCTTTGCAGCGAGAGATGAAAATGCGGCATGACATTGCCCGCCGCCTTCGCCTTGGCGAGAAACTCCCGCGTGACCGTGCCCTCCTCCAAAGAGCCCAGACGGATGCGGGCGGGAATCTCTTTGAGCGCGAGCAAAAGATCGCCGAGATCGCGGTCCCCGTCGCGGTAGGAGGCAAGGTCGATTCCCGTGAGAACGATCTCCTTGACCCGCATCGCCTCCGCCTCCGCCACGACGCTCGCAAGGGCGCGGGAACGGCTCCTTCCGCGCAGATAGGGAATGAGACAGTAGGCGCAGAAACGGTCGCAACCGTCCTGTACGCGCAGATAGGCGCGCGTTTTCGTGCATTTGGGGCGGGGAAGCTCGCAAAAAGCGGTCTCCGTCTCCCGGAACACGCCGCGCCCGGAGAGAAGCTCCAAGATCTTGTCCTTGCGCATGGCGCCCGCCACGAGCGTGACGCCCTCCTTCTTTTCGAACGCCGACGGCGCGTGCTCGGAGGCGCACCCGAATACGATGACGGGCGCGGAGGGGTTGAATTTCCGCATCCTGCCGACAGCTTGGCGGGATTTCCGTTCGGCTTCCGCCGTCACCGCGCAGGTGTTGAGCAAGTACAAATCGGCATAGCCGAGCTCGTCCGTCGTCTCATAGCCGAGCTCTTCGAGCCCGCCGCGAAGAGACGCGCTCTCGACCTCGTTTTGCTTGCAGCCGACGGTAAAGACGCACACCTTCATCCGAGTTCCCCCATGCTGTGCGCGACGAGCGCGAGAGAGGCGATCGCCGCGGTCTCGGCGCGCAAAATGCGCTTCCCCAACGTGATGCCGCGAAATCCTGCGCGTTTCGCCTCCTCAAACTCCGCCTCCGTAAAGCCGCCCTCGCTGCCCACCATGACCGCACAGGAACCCTCGATCGCGGACATGGATGCCTCGTTTTCGTTCAAAAATTCACACGCAAAGAGCTTGGTATCGTACGCCTGCGCGCATGCGAGCGCGGCGGAAAAGTCGGGCGCATATCCGACGGCGGGCGCCACCGTGCGCAGGCACTGCTTCGCCGCTTCGCGGGCGACCCTTCTCAGCCTTTCGAGCTTGTTTTCATTCATGTATGCGGCGCAGTAGCGGGAGGAAAAGACGACGACCCGACTTACGCCGAGCTCCGTCGCCTTCTGGACGACCCACTCCGTCTTGTCCCCTTTGAGCGCGCCGATGAAGAGGCAGTATTCCCGCTTGGGCTCCTTGTCCGAGACGCGTTCGCCCACGACATGCAGAGTAAGCTCCGATCTCGACACGCGCGTGACGACGGCGTCGTACTCCTTGCCGCTGCCGTCGAGCAGGGTCGCCTCGTCCCCCTCCGCAAGGCGCAGAACGTTCTTTGCGTGGCGGAATTCATCCCCCGTCAGCACGCATTCTTCCGCGATTTTTTCCACAAAAAAGCGCTTGGGGGTCATTTCACACCACCTTTGTAGACGAGCGCATACCATTCGCCCTTCTGCCTGCATTCGAGCAGGGTAAGCCCCTGCGCCGCAAAGCTCTCTTTGACGAGCCCGAGGCGCTCGCGGATGATGCCCGAGAGGATGACGGTGCCGCCCGCGCGCAGATGGGCGGGGACGGCGGGGGCGAGACGGCAGAGAATCTCCGCCGTGATATTTGCGAGAAGGAGGTCGGCGACCATCGAGACGTCGCCCACGAGATCGCTCTGTTTGACGGTGACCCTTTGCGCCACGCCGTTTTTGAGGGCGTTGTGCTCCGCGCTCGAGACGGCGACGGGGTCCACGTCGGTGAGATAGCACTGCTTTGCGCCGAGTTTCGCCGCCGCGATGCCCAAAATGCCGCTTCCGCACCCGACGTCGAGGACGACGTCCTCTTTCCCGAGATATTTCTGCATCAATTCCACGCACATCGCGGTCGTCTCGTGCTCGCCCGTGCCGAACGCCATATTGCTGTCGAGAAGGACGACCTCTTCCTCCGGCTTCTTGCTATATTCTATCCATTCGGGCACGACGACGATATTCCCCAAATGAATGGGACGGAAGTGCTTCTTCCACACGTCTATCCAGTCGTCGCCGTCGATCGTGCGCTTGGTCTCTTCGAGCGTCCCGAAGGAGCAAAACTCTCCCGCGCGCGCAGCCGCCGCGCGAATCCGCTGCATGATCTCGGGGATAGCGGGCTCCCTGTCGGGGGACAAAAACGCCTTGACGAGCGTCTCCCCCGTCGTTTGCAGGGATTCGTCGAGATAGTCCCAAAAGATGCCGCTTTTGCCCGATTGCAGAGCGACAACGTCCGCGCTGTCCGAGATCGCCACGCCGCCCTCGGTATAGTCCCATAAGATATCCGCAACGAGTTCGCTCGCCTCGCTCGTGGTGCGGACGGTAAGTTCGATATATTTCATAGGTTCAGGCTCCTTCCGACCTTTGCATAGACTCCGCGCGGTCACAGACCTTCCAGCTCGTCGAGGGTGAGACGGAAGGCGGGGATGAAATGTTCGAAGAAGTACTCCACCGAACGCATCCCGCGCTCCATGAGCGACTTGTAGATGCTCTTTTCCGCCTGTACGAATTCATTGTTTCCCGAACGCTGCTCTTCGAGACATTTCAGATATGCCGAAAGCCTGTCGGCAGCTTTGACGAATTGATATTCTTTGCTCGATTTGTCGGGCAGGAGCGAGGGCAGCAGAATGGCTCTCATCTCCTCGGGGAGCGTGTCTGCGATTTTTTGCACGGCGAGCGCTTCGAGCTTCTCGTATTCGCCGTGGATTCCGCTGTTGAAGTACTTGACGGGCGTGGGGAGATCCCCCGTCATGACCTCGCTCACCTCATGATAGAGCGCGTACAGGACGGCTTTCTCCGCGTCCACGTCCCCCCCGAAGACGCCGTTTTCGATGGTGCAGAGGGCGTGCGTGAGCACCGCCACCGAATGCGAATGCTCCATGATGTTCTCGTCCCGCGTGGAGCGCATGAGCTGCCAACGCCTGATGAACTTCATCCTGTCGAGATATGCGTAAAATTTCTCCATACCGTTCTCCTTATCCCAAACTGTTTTTCAAGGCGCAGATCTCCCGTTCGCCGAGCCCGAGAACTCCGAGCGCGGCGGCTTCCCTTTCGTCCCCCCGGAGCAGCGCGTACAGCCGCTTGAAGATCGCTCTCCCCTCTCCGCCGACCAAGAGAACGCCGCCCTTTGCGAGCTCGCGGTAGACGTCTGCGTCGCCCAAAGAAGGTTCTTCGAGCACGCAGCGCACGGTTTGCTCTTTGAAATCGGCGTCGCAGAGCAGGGCGCGCCGATAGCGGGTATAGTGCTTTGCATCGTAGCGCACGCCGCCGAATTCGAGGGCGTGCGCGGCTCCGATACAGACCATTCTTTCCCCGTACCGCGCCTCCACGGACTTGATGAGACGCACGTCGTACGGCGCTTCGGATTCCTCCGCCCAAAGGAGCCGTTCGGCAACGGCGCGCTGCAATCTGTCGTGCACGCCGACGGGAGCGAGCACTTCCTCCCCTTCCGCAAGCGGAAAGGGCGCGCGGTACCAATACAGCCTGTCCGTGAGATTTTCGTCCGCAGTGAAACGGAGCGCGGCAAAGAGCGCCTTTTTGTCCATAGACGCATTATACTACAAATTTCGCAAAAAAACAATTGACTTTCGCGGGGAAAGAGAATATAATTGTGGTACAAATCAAAAATGTTTTATCCGTCGTGGGTGCCGAAAGGCTGAGATGATACCATTGGAATCGGACAAGGTAATCCTTGCACGAAAGTACGGTCGTAATTCGCCTGCGGTTTTTTCGCGGGCGATTTTTCTGAAAGGCGGTAAAACACAAGGAGGTCTCATGTTACAATTTTCCCTCTTGGCGGATACGGTATGGTATCCCATCCTCACGGACAGCGAACCGATGAGCGTTCTCCGTTTCGTTGCGTTCTGGATGACGATTCTCTTTGCCGCCGTCTTTCTCATCCTCGCGCTGCTCTTCCGCGGGGAGACGCAAAAGCGCTTTTTGCGCGTATCCCTCTTCACCGCGATCGTGTATGCGGCGATCGTCGCCGTGCTCTTCCTCGCGCTGAACTTTGCGGAGGACGGCGTGAACGTCATCGTGTTCGTGCCCCTTCTTTTGCTCATCCTCGCAACGGCGGGAAGCGCGCTCACGCTGTATTTCAAGCGCTGCAAGCTCACGTACATCATCTGCGGCTGCGTCGTGGGCGCGGCGGCGATCGCCACGCTCGTCTGCATGGGCGTCTATTACGGCAACGACGTCAACGGGGACGGCTATTACAACTCCGACGTCGCCTCGGTCGACCGTCTCGCCCTGTGGCTGTGCGCCGTGGGACTTCTCGCTGTCATCGCCGCGCTCGCGTTCGTGTTCGGCAGAAAGGACAAGGCGGCGTTCGACTCCCGCTCGATCGCCTATGCCGCCGTGTGCATCGGCATGAGCTTTGCGCTCTCCTATGTGCGCTTCTTCCGCATGCCGCAGGGCGGCTCGGTGACGCTCGCCTCCCTCTTGCCCCTCATGCTCTATTCCTACATGTTCGGCACGAAAAAGGGCGTGCTCGCGGGGTTTGCTTACGGCATGCTGCAAGCGGTGCAGGACATCTATATTATCCATCCCGCGCAGTTTTTGCTCGACTACCCCATTGCCTTTGCCGCGATCGGGCTGGCGGGGATGTTCTCGCGCGTCAAGGCGCTCGACAAGCTCCCGCAAGTCCAGTTCGTGCTCGGCGCGATCGTCGCGAGCGCGTTGAGGTTCTTCTCTCACGTGCTTTCGGGCGTGTTCGCGTTCTCCGCGTATGCCGCGGACGCGGGCAACAGCAACGTGTGGGCTTACAGCCTCGTCTATAACTCCTTCGTATTCGTCGACATCGCCATCGTGCTCGTGCTCGGCGTGATCGTGCTCTGTTCCCCCGCCGTTGTCAAGGCGGTGAGAAAATACCGCCCCAAGCCCTCGGAAGAGGCATAAGCATTGCATCGAAAAAAGGCGTTCCTTGCGGGAACGCCTTTTTTCGTACGGTCGTCAGTGTTTGTCCTGTTCGATGAACTGCTGCAACGTCATCATGCCCTTGGAAAGCATGAAGAATCTGTCGTTGTAGCGGTCGACGGTGGAAGCCGCGCAGAAGATGATGTACTCGAAGAGAGATTCGCTGATCTCGCTGCCGCAATAGCTGCACGTGAGTCTGTATCTGATCTCGCCGTCCGAGATGTCATAGTCGAAGGAGCCGTCGATGAGCCCGTAGTTCGCTACGCAGACCGCGATGGCGCCGTCCACCCTCTTGTCCTCCGCCATTTCGAACGGAAGTCTCGAGAAGAATTGGATGATCTCGTTCTCCGGTCTGACCATGACGATGAACTCGATGGGAAGATCGTCGCCCTTGACGCCGCTCTTGATGACAAGATCGTCGTCGTGACGCTCATAGCGCCATTCTTTGTTATCCAACATCTTGATCAATGTTGCATAAACCTTTTTTGCTCTTTCCGCTTTGTTTTCAGACATAATCGTCCTCCTTAAATTTATTTCAGACTTGCGTCCGTTTTCCGTGTTTTATGCGCGCAAGATCGCGTCGATCTCCCCGCCCTTCAAGTGGTTTTTGAGAAGAAGTTCCTTCACGAGGCGTTCGATGGCGTCCCGGTGCTCTGCTATGAGTCTCTTGGTCTCCTCGAATTCCCGTTGCAGGATCTCATTCACCCGCTGCCGAACGAGCGTATCGTATTGGGAGCCCGCGATGGCGTGCCTGTCGATGCTTCCCAAGCCGATCGTCTCATCCATTCCGTACACGCAGATCATGTTCTCCACGATGCGGGTCGCGGTCTCCAAATCGCCGCTTGCACCCGTGGAGATGCCGTCCTCGTCGCCGTAAAAGACGATCTCCGCCGCCCGCCCGGCGAGCGCGGTGCGCACGCGCGCGAGCAGTTCTTCCCGCGTGTAGAGCGCCTTCCCCTCGCTGTCCGCATGCTGCATATAGCCGCCGTGCGACGCCCGTGCGACGATGGTGAGATAGGAAGGCGTCTCGCCGTGCAGCCAGCAGACGAGCGCGTGCCCCGATTCATGGCGCGCCGTGCGTTCGAGAAGCGCCGCGTCCCATTTCTTCTCCTCGCCGCTCGCATATGTCTCGAACGCGTCCTCGAACAGCGCGTCCGTGACGAGCGCGTCCTCCGTCTTGAACGCATTGCGCAGAGCAAATTCGAGGATGTTTTCGAGGTCGGCAAGGCTCATGCCCGTGGAGCGCATGGCGACGTTTTCGAGCTGTTCGTCCGAGAGCTTGTATGCCTCCGTGCGCGTTTTGAGTTTGAGATATTGCAGCCTCTCCTCTTTGCCGGGGAGGTCGACGAAGATCTTCCGGTCGAATCTGCGCACGAGGGCGGGGTCGAGACTGCGCCCCGTGCCCGGTTCGACGTTGTAATTGGTCGCCGCCAGCACGAATACCGGGCGCGCGGCGTCCTTGCCGAAGCCATCCATCTCCGTCAAGAAGGAGGTGAGAACGTCCGCCGAGATGTCGGCGCTTTGCCCGCTGCCGCGCTCGTGCCCGATGCTGTCGATCTCGTCGACGAACAGGATGGCGGGCGCATATTTGCGCGCCGTCGCAAAGAGCGTATGGACTGCCTCCGCGCCCTCTCCGACGTATTTTTTCAGGAATTGGTTGCCCTCCGCCGTGAGGAAGGTGACGTTGGATTCTCCCGCCATCGCCCGTGCGAGCAAGGTCTTGCCCGTCCCGGGAGGTCCGTAGAGGAGCACCCCCTTGGGCGCTTTGAGCCCCTTGCGGAGGTATTTGGAAGGATTTTTGAGAAATTCCACGAAATAGGCGAGCTCTTCCTTGGCGTCGGCGGCGCCGATGACGTCGGAAAAGCGGGTGTCGGGCTTGGAGAGCTTGCTTACCATGCTCTTGCCGTCCTCCGCGTCCACGGCGACGGAAAGTTTGAGGTCGTAGAGCGTGATCGTCGCCTCCGTCCCGTCCTCGGAGACGCGCTGCGACGTCTGAAAGCCGAGAAGTTTGTTCGCCTTGGCGAGCTCAAAGAGATTGTGCTGCTGCCGCGCGACGACGCACTTCTCATAGACGGTCTTGCCGAATTCCGCGCTTTCGATCGTGACGATGCCCCGCGCGCCGTTGCGGGAAAAGGACAGCTGTTCTTCGACGCTGATGTCGCCTTCGCGCTCCTGCAAGAGATAGAGCGGAATGTGCAGGTATTCCTTCGCATAGAGGAAGAATTCTCTGCCGGCGCAGGTCGCGTCCTCGACGTTGAGCAAATTTTCTCTCCCCGCCTGCGCGCCGCAGAGCACGTCCACGAGGATGAGGCGAATCTCCTGCCGGTCGAGAATCTCCTTCGCCTCTTCGAGAGTCGCCGCGCAGTGCGCTCTTGCGATGCCTTCGACGGCGGCAAGGCACTTGTCTGCCTTCTCTTTCTCCGCAAAGATGAGAACGTCGGGCGTCTCCCCCTCGCTGAACAGGGCGCGCACGCGCTCGTTTTCGGGCAGTGCGACGTCAAACTTGATCGTCTTGATCTTGTCGGCGGAGAACCCGTTCGCATCCGAGCAAAGGAGACGGTAGAGCTCGTACAGCTCCTGATGGAGAAAACTGCCGCTCTTGCCTCTGATCATGCGCGCATCGGCGTTGCCGCCCTGCGAAAACATGAGCGCGTACGGGACCTTGCCGTCGATCTCCACGGAGATGTCCGCGCCCGTTTTGAGCCCGTCCGCCTGCTTCGAGAACTCGCGGTCGACGATCTTGATGAGGTCGTTCGCCCCGAGATGGTTGAACATGATGACGTTGCCCGAAGCGAATCTCGAGCAGATCGCCGCGGGGAAGAAGGGCTCCCCCGTGTAGGGGTTGATGTCCGAAGCGATGGCGCCGAGCACCGTTTTGGCGGCGAGACAGGAGAGCTGGGAGTCCGTCTGCTCCTCATAGAGTTTCCTGCCCGCATTCGTCGTGAAGATGAGGAT
This sequence comes from uncultured Clostridia bacterium, assembly GCA_947625385.1. Lineage (GTDB taxonomy): Bacteria > Bacillota > Clostridia > Christensenellales > Borkfalkiaceae > Gallimonas. The sequence continues at coordinate 24,869 of CANQOB010000009.1, read as the reverse complement.
GGCGTCCTTGAACGAGACTTCCTGTTCGGTATAATTGTCGCGCAGTCTGCCCGCGTCGAGCAGTTGCAGGAAGAGATGGATGACGTTGAGATGCGCCTTTTCCACCTCGTCGAAAAGCAGGATGCAGTGCGGATGTTCGTCCACGAACTCCGTGAGGATGCCCTTTTTCGAATACTTGTAGGCGGAATTCAAGCCGCAGAGGTCCACCCCCGATTCGTTGTCCGAATATTCGCTCATGTCGAACCTGCGGAAGGGGAGCTTCAAGAGCCCCGCCGCCTGCTCCGCGAGGAAGGTCTTGCCCACGCCGGGAGGCCCTGCGAACAGGAACGTCGCGCGCGGACGCACCCGCTCTTTTTGCGTGAGGGCGGTCAGTTCCGCCTGGAAATATCCCGAAATGAAGGTAGAAATCGCCTGATCCTGCCCGAATACGGTTTCGAGCAGCTTTTGCTGGACGCGCTTGGTCTCCGCGAGAACGCCGAGAAGGCGTTCCAGCCCGCTCTCCTGCTTCGTCTCTTGGGGCGCTTTTTGGGGCGGCTCCGCCGTCTGACGGACGGGAGGCGCCTCGGGCGCGGGCTCCTTTGCGACGTTGGGCAGGGAAGGCGCGGGCTTGGGCTGCTCTTTAAGCACGAAACGGCTCATCGCCTCCGTCGGATTGCGGAGGAGATATTCCAGATAGAGATCGGCGCCGATCTGCTCCTTCCCGTCGTGGTTTGCCTTCGTCTCCGCGCCCATCACCATGCGCCTGTACAGGATCTGGTCGCCGAACGTATCCTGCGCGCTCGTGCGCACATACTCCCGCAGGGCGGCGACGGTCTCCGTGTCGATGGGATACGCCGCAAGCAGACCGACGATGGCTTTGAGCTCCGCTTCGTCGGCGGCGTCCGCGTTTTGGGAGGCAACTTCGTCGAGCATGGCGAGCAGGATGTAATCGACCGAGAGCTTTTTGCCGTTCTCCACGCTCAGATCGGTCGCTTTTTGCAGTATTTTTTTCAAGAGCGGACTGATTACAGACATTTCGTCCTCCTTCCTCTTATGATATTCATGCGCACGGTCGGCGCATGAAATTTAATAACGATTTACCGATTCGGCGGCGAGGACGTGGACGTCCTCCGCGCGGCTCCCCTCTCCGATCGCCTTGAAGCACCAGCCGCCGCCCGCACGGTATGCCATGCCGATGACGAGCCCTAAATCGCCGCGGCGCACCTGCGGACAGTTGTATTCGATGAGCGGTTGCTTCGAGACGGGGTCGTAAAGGCGGATGTACATGTTTCTGACGTCCCCCAACGTCTGGTCGCGGTTTTTGGCGTCATAGACGTTGAGGATGAAGATGAGTTTATCGCGGTTTGCGGGCACCTTGTCGAGCTGCACGACGATGTTCTCGTCGTCCGCGTTGGCGAGATCGTCCCCCGTCAGATTGTCCCCCTTATGGGAGACGCACCCGGAGGGATGTTCGAGATTGCCGAAATAGATGAGTTCGAACGAGGAGCCGCCCGCAACGACGACGGAGCTGTCCACATCCATGTTTGCCGCGCCGCGCGCGGGATCCCAGCCCACGCCCACGTTGATACGGGTGAGCGGACGGCGGTCGGAGAACTCGATCTTGACTTCCTCGCCCTGTTTCAGGCGGACGACCTCTCCCGTCCCGACATGCCCGCCGAGGCTTGCGGTGCGGGGAATGTCATTGCCCGACGCCGCGGGGACTTTCGCCGTATTCCCGCAGGAGGGGCACACAAACCCGGCGGCGGCTCTGCCGTCGTAACAGACGAAACGGTTGCAGCAGCCGCAGAAAAAGACGTGCTTGTTCCCGCAATACTTGCAGCCGTTTTTCGCGAAATTCGAGCCGATGACGGGTTTGCCCGGAAGGGGCTCGCCGCTGACGATCGCGGTGTCCCCCGTGATGGAATAGGAGCCTTCGAGCGAGCTCTCGCCCATGCCGATGAGAAATTGGAATCCGACGGGCTTCTTCTTTGTGGAGCAAGCCCCGACCGTTGTGATGACTTTTGCCATGGATCTACCCCCGATATCCGAAACGTTCGATATTTGCCAGCCACGCCGCCGCATTCACGATGTAGCGGTCGGTGCCTGCGCTGTCCCAGCGATAGAACAGCCTTGTAAAGCCTCCGTCCACAAGGACGCGCCTTCCGTCCCTGTCGCCGAAAGCGGTCACCACCTGTCTGTCCGAGGAATAGACGAGCGGCACGAGCACGCCCGCATAGCCGTTGACGTGCGAGATCGTGATGCCCTCATAGAAATTGGCGATGCCCGTCGAGATCGGGTGGTTGGCGATGATGCCGGGCTCCCCCATGCGGGGCTGGATCGTGAGCACCTTCTCCCCGATATAATTGCCCGACATATAGACGGAGGAACCGAAAATCGCGTTCAAAATTTTATTGGTGTCCACATAGTAGGGGTCATTGTCGCTCCAAAGATAGAGCCCGTGCCCTTCCTCGTAGAACCGCTTGATGAGGCGCACATAGTCGTCCGAAAGCTTTGCGATGCTGTCTGCGACCACCCACAGCTGCACGTTAGGCAGGGACAGCGCGTTTTCGAGCTCCCGCAGGGTGGGCACGACCTTCTCGAAATTCACGATCTCGAAGCCCTTGCGTTTGAGCGCCTCGGCGGGCTTGGAGAAATTATAGGACAGATCGTGGCACATGCCGAGCACGACGACGGTGTACTTCGTGAATGCGCCGTCCTTGGCGAGGTCGTACTCCGCGCCCTGCGGATTGCCGTACTTGTCCTTTTTGACGGCGGGGATGTCGCTCGTGCTCGCCCATTGGGTGTACGGGCTGAGCATGCTCGACCCCCGCGGGATGCGCTTGTCCTTGCTCGCGGGCACGTCCCCGCGGCTGCCGCAGGCGGGACAGGGGAAGTTTTTCTTTTCCCGCCCGTCATAGCACACGAATTTCTTGCATGCCCCGCATTGATAGACGAATTTGTTGCCGCAATATTTGCAGCCGATCTTCGAGAAGTTGGGACCCACAACGGGCGTCCCCGTCAGCGATTCGCTGCTGACGATGGGAGATTCCGCCATGAGCGTGAACGAGCCCGCCAGCGCGCTCTCGCCGCCGCCCACTAAAAATTGCATTCCGAGCAGCTTGCCCTTGGTCGAGCATGCCCCCACCGTGGTGATCACTTTTGCCATACCGTCCTCCTTTTCAGAACCGTAGCCCGAGACGGGCTGCCGCGCGCGCGGAGAACCAGACGCGGTCCCCGCCGATTGGAAGGGGAGGGACATCGCGATATCCGTCGTCGACGATGATGACGCCCTCCGCATCCTCCGATATGATGTGTGCCGTTTTCAATTTGGAAACGCAGTCCCCCGAAAGATCGCCCGCTTCCGTCAGCTGCCCGAGCGTGACGACCGCGCAGTGCGGAAGGTCGGCAAGCTTTTTCCTCCCGCCCCCGAGATCGGTCACGGTATCCGAGATGTCCGCGTCGGGGACGGTGGGAATTATCCGCTCGAATGCGGTATCGATGCCCGTCACGCCCTCCTTGATGAACGCGGAGATTCGCTTTCCGTAATCGTTCAGATGGCTTTGCAGTTTGCATTGAAGTTCTCTGTACTGTTTTTCCGCTTTTTCGAATTTTTCGTCGGTAAAGGTGCCGTCGAGACATGCCTCGTTGAGCAATCTCGGAACCTTTTCTTTCGTCATTTCTAGGCAAAGTTTCAGCCCGTCACTCTCGAACAGATTGTCCGCCAAAAAACCGTAGGTCGTTTTCAAATTTTTTTGCGCTTTTTCGATTTCGTCAACGGTTTTCAGCAGCGCGTTCACTTCCATGAGCAAGTGGTACAAACCGTACGCATAGGCGGGTTCCGATTTCACAGCCGACCACCGGCAGAGACAGGCATCGCCTTCCCCCGTTGCCTCGCGAGCGAACTCGCGGTGCTCCCGAATCCGTTCGACCAACATGTTTTTGTAGTGCTGCAAAGAAATATGGTCGATTTTTTTCAAATCGAATTCCTTTCCCGCGGCGGCTTTTTCGGCAGCTTCATCCGCAGTTTTTTCGGCAGCTTGTCCGGCAGTTTTTTGGGCGTCCTTTTGCTCGGTTCCGTCGCCGAAAACTTCCAACTTTTTGAGAATGCCCGCCGCAATGCCGCGCGCTATTTGGATGACGGCTTCGCGGACGATTTCCCCCTCTCTGTTGTTTTCAAGCTCGCTCGCAAGGATCCTGCACAGTTCGTCATAAGAATTCGCATGCAAGCCCGAATACTGCGGAAGGGACGGCGACGCCTGATAGTACTGCACGGGACCCGCTTTCTGGCTCGAAGCTTTGGCGCTTCTCTTGAATTCGGGGCGCTTGTCCGTGCGGACTTGGGGATTCTCCTTTCTCGGTACGATTTTGTATAAGACTTTTCCGGAATCTCTTTCGTTCATAGGTTACCTCACTTTCGCCAGCCCAAGGTAGCAGAGGTCGTCCGCCCCGATGGGAAGAAGCGCTTCGTTGATGTCTCCGGGCAGCAGATATTCGCCTGCCCGCTTGCCGCGGCGCACTTTCACCGCCGTTGTAAATCTGATGTTGTCCTGCTTCCACGGGCGGCGGAACACGGAAGGTCTGCCATTGAGCGCCGCGGGTCTCAGCCCTTTCAGGTATTCATCGAGCTGCAATCTGCGCGCATTGCGCTTGGTCACGCAGTCGGTGATGCGGGCGAGGCGCGTCCTCTGCTCCTCGATGCGCGCACGCATGGGCGCGAGCTCCCCCCGCCTGGCGTCGATCTCCGAGGAAAATGACTCATCCGAAGCGGCGGCGCAGACCGCGATCTCCCCGCGAATCCGACCGAGCTCTTTCAGCTTTTCGCGGACGTCGGGGACCGCCTCCGACGGGTCGGGCAAGAGCTCCGCCGGGAACGGCTTGCCCGCGGGGAACGGCGTCCGTTCGCCCTCCGCGCAGGTGTCGAGCAGCTCTTCGAGAGCCGCGATCTCCTCCGCAGCCTTCCCGAGAAGGTCGCGAGCGGAATCCGAGACGCCGAGATAGGAAGTGTCGTCGTCCGTCACGGAATGCAGTTCATAGACGGCGGCTTCGCCGACGAGCTCTCCGAGCTTTTGATACGTTTTGTCCGCCTCTTTGACCTTGGCTTTCCAGCAGCCGAGCAACGTTTTGAGCTCATGGATCCTGCTTGCGGCTTGCGCGTATTCCGCAAGGACGGCGCGGTCGTGCGCCTCGATCGCGGCGAGCGCGGGACTGTCGATGTCTGCCGTCAGTCCGTAGCGGAGACGGGCGACATCGTGCAGCGTCTGCACCTGTTCGGGATGTTCGTTCAGCCAGAAGCCGCCGAGCGCTTCCGCAAGCTGCTCGAAGGTGAAATTTTCATGTTTGCTCGCCTTTTCGAGCTTTCTGTCATACGTCTTTACGGCGATTCCCTCTTCGAGGAGGCGGGACGCCCTGCAAGTAAAGCGCACGCCGCCGTAGGAGACGCAGTACACCCCCACCGAGACGCCCTTGCTCACCTCGCGGTTGCGCTTTCCCACGATGAAGATGTCGTCGTCCGGCCAGGATTCCGCCTTGGGCTTGTCGCGCAGTTTGAGCCCGTTCACCTCGCGCGAAAATGCCTCGTTCCCCTCGGCATAGCCGCGGGAGACGAGATAGAAGCGGTTGACGCGTTTGAGCTTCTTCCCCTCGACGAGAAAGTAGCGGCGGTCGGCCTCGGGAGACGTTCTGTCCGTGAGGTCGCGCAAGACCTCGGCTTCGGGGAGCAGGCGGATATTCGAGCCCGCCCACGGTTCGAGCGCGCTGTAACGGATGATCTGCGCCATCCCCCAATCGATGAGCTGCACCGCGTCCACCGCGTTGCTCGCCTCGATTCCCTTGACACGGTATCGGTACAGACCGGGCGTTTCGGAACGAAAGATCTCCCAATCCCCTTCGAGGAATACGATCTCATCCTCTCGCCACGGCAGATTTTTTTCGTTATCCATATCCATTCGGTTATTTTTTCTTGACGTAGCCCTTGGACAGCATCGCGCCGATCAGGAGATTCTCCGTCCTGCCGTCGCGATATGTCAGGCGGTACATGTGGTTTGTGATCGTGTAGCGGACGACGCTGACGACGTCCTTCGGCAATCCTTCGGGATTGGGCAGATAGTCGGCGTCCGACGCCCACAGCGAGAATTTCACGCCCGTGCCGACGGTGTAGCCGTTTTCGATGAGCTGCCGCTTGGTGTAGCGGATGGCGGTGATGCCCTCGCCGACAAGATAGTGCCCGGGTCCCCTGTTCCTGCCGAGATCGCGGGTGATGCGCTTTTTGCCGGGGGCGAACACGAGGTCGCTATCGCAGGGCCACGGGGTCGCGCGCTCCTCTTCCGTACAGAGGTAGCCCTCCTCTTTGAGCTGGCTGTAAGAGAGCATCTTGCGCATGCCGGATGCGCCGGAGATGTATTTGCCCGCCTCGGACGCGCGCACGACGCAGGGCGGGAGCTTTCCCGACCCGTCCTCGGGCCAAAGCTCGTCGGCGGGACCTGCGGGCGCCTTCCCGACTTCGCCGCCCTTCTTGCTCCTCGCGAGCCCTTCCTCCACGAGCGCCTCGATCTTGCGGGTGACGGTGAAGCCGTTCCGCTTGACGCGGTAGAGCGGGCGCATGCCCTTTTCGACGGAGACGCCCTCGGCGCCGACAAGTTCATAGTCGTCGCGATGCTCTTCCCAGAGCGGATTGCGCACATATTTGGAGGGAATGGAGGAGATGTCGCGCGAGCGGAAGATGTCGCGCACCTGTTCGACGGTCGGACGGTCGGCGGGATTCTTGGCGAGCATCCAATTCAGCATGCCGAAGAGAAGATCGCTCATGGAATCGGGGAAGTCGGGCACATAGTCCTGTGCGACCGCCTCTCCGTAAGCCGCCTCCGTCAAGGGTTCGCCCTCGGGAGAGCGCATGGGCAGGATGTTCGCGCCCGCCTCTCCGTAGAAATATTCGAAGATCGTGACGCCGAGGGAGAACACGTCCCACTTCTCGCTGACGCAGGAGAAATCGTACGTCGCGAACATGGGCGCCACGCGTTCGTTGACGACCACGAAAAATTCGAGGACTTCGGGCGCAAAATAGGTGCCGCCGACGATGTGGTACCACATGTCGAGGCTGCTGCCCGGCTTTAATTCGCTGCGAAGGATGGCGGCGTCGAAGTCGATGAGCGTGACCGCGAACGTATCCCCCTCCTTGCGGATGAGCGTATTGCCGCGTTTGAGGTCGCAGTGCAGAATGCCGCGCGCATGGAGTTTGGCGACCGCATCCGCAAGCGACGCGACGATATCGTACTGTTGGTCGGTGGTGAGGTCCCGGGAAAATACGATGGGACTGTCCTCCGTAAATCCGACGGCGGTATCCACCCACGGCACCGCCTCCACCGAAAAGACCTCGTTGTTTTTGGAGGCGATCGGCTCCTTCCAGAAGTCGATGGGTCCCACCATCGCGGGGTCCGCAGGCGAATTGAGAGCGCTTATGAGCTTTTGCTTATAGGCGACATAGGCGTCGGAGATCGCATCCTGTGCGTCGTATTTGTCCTTGTTGGCGCGCAGGGTGGAGAGCTCGGATTCCAGCCGTTCCCGCATTTCCTCGGGCGCGCCGCGGAGCTCCGCTTCCTTGTCCCTGATCTTTTGCGAGGCGTTATACCATTTCGGCTGGGATTCGTGCAGCTTTACCTGGTGCTTTTTGCCGCCGTAGACGCCGATGCCGATCTTTGCGCCCTTGGACGCCTGTTTCCACAGCCCCATCTTGGGCGGCATGCCCGGTTCGGCAATATTGTATTCCTGTAACGTAAAATCGGAGATCTTCATAGCTTCCCTTTACCTCTTTCCAAACTCGTCCAAGATATTACGGAACTCTTTGATCAGCTCATCATAATTCTTTTCCTCTGTGTCCCGCCTCCCCTCTTCGGGAAGGACGACCTTCCGCACGCCGCCTTCGAGCGGTTCGCCGTAAAAACAGCGGCAAAAATGGCTGTAAAGCCGCAATTTGCGGTCCGCATCGGGGTCCTTGTGCTCGCTTGTGACGGCGCAAACCCAATCTTCGAAGTGAAATGCGCGCAGTTCCCGGAACATTGCGAAATCGACAAGGATATGTTCGTGGGCTCTCCACGTAGCAACACGGATTTTCCCGCCATCGCAGTCGAGCCAATCCTTCACGGCGAGGCGGAACACGGCTTGCTTGCATGCCATGCGGTTGAAGAATTGGTTGAGCGCAAAACCCGTCTTTTCCTGCGGCGGATGGGGCATGCCCCACAGCGTTTCGCCGCCGCACGCTATCATGCTTGCAACGGCGTTACTGTACAGACCCTTGACAAAGGGCAAAAAGTACGAGGAAAATTCGGAACGGGAGATGTACTCGTCCCAGATGTTTTCGTTGCGTTCGGCGCTGGACTCGACGTGCGGCGGCGCATACGGGATCTCCTCTTCCGAGAGTTCGCAGAGCTCCTGCCACAGTTTGTCGAGCGTCGTGCCGCCGGCGCTCTTGCTCTCGCGGAGAGCGCGGAAAAAGTCGACGGGCGCCCCGTCCTTGGGTCCGAAGAAGCGCGCGGCGAGCGTTCCGCTGTCGTCCCGTTTGACGTTTTCGAACGCGTGTCCGTCGCCCCGTTCGGAAAACTCGCGCGCGTCGCCCTGCGCAAAGAAGTTGAACACGATCTCCCGCTTGAAATCGTCGAAACTGTAACAGCGGCGCATCGCTTCGAGCAGGTTGTACTCGAACAGGAAATCGCAGCTGTCCTCGGTCTCGCCGTAACGGAGCGTCTCCTTTTTGCTCACATTCTTGCCTTCGGGGATAAACGGACAGGTGTCGTACACCCCGTCCGAACAGGCGATGAGAGCGCACGGGGTCTCCGCGTACACGATGCGCGCGCGGAAGAGGTTGTCGTGATACTCCCGCTCCGTCCGCTGCACTTCCCCGTAGTGCACGAACGCGGTCATGTTGCCGTTGGGCAAGGCGTCGTCGACGGAGATCTGCCGCACGCCGTCCGAAAGGTCGGCAAGGTAGCAGCGCGCGTCGCCGCAGTTGAGCGCAAGCGCGGAGACGCCGCCCCCCACGGCGCTGCGGCGGTAAAACCACACCGCGACCGTTGCGGGGAGGAAGTAAAACTGCCGCTTGCCGATGTCCGGAGCGTCGTCGTAGTCAAAAATTTTATCGTCATCCAAAACCCGCTTTTTGAGTTCGCCGAGATAGGTTTCGATCTCGCGGCGCAGCGCGCTCGCAGAGCGCTCGTCCCATACCGAGACGGCATGCTCCGTCATGTAGTTGCGGAACTTCAAAAAGATGCCGACGCAGGTGATGCGAGAGCCGAGGGATTGGCTGTCGCGCTCCCAGAAATGGCTCACGACCTGATGGTTTTCGCGGTCCCCCCATTTGTTTCTGTCCGCGACGAAAAACCCGTCCGCCGGGACGTCGGAAAAACACCGAATCGCATAGGCGAGCGCGTCGCGGTTCTTCCCCTCGAAAATTTCGTTTCCGTAGAGCTTTTGTAAAAACACATAGAGGTTTCCGCCGAGGGATTCCTCGATGTGGAGCACGGAAGGCGCCGCCTGCGACAATAAAAACCGATGCAGGGAGGGATGAAGGTACCCGCCCTGCCCAACGCCGTCCGCCGCAAGAACGATTCCCGCGCCGTCCGACTCGTACACCGCGGGATAGGCGTCCCCGCCGTACATCCCGAGGCTGACATTTTCATTTCTGCGTTCGGCGTAGACGGTCACCCTGCCGTCCGCCTGCCCGATGGGCGTCTTTGCGTTCACGCGGTATCCCGCCGCTTCCAAAGTCCTTTCGACCGCCATGAGAACTCCTTTTCCGCTGTGATTTTGAAAAACGCGGAACACCGCAGAATGCGGCGTCCCGCGTAAACAGTTGTGAAAATCAGACGCTTCTGACGATCTCCGCGATGATTCCGTCGAGAGGCATGTCCAACAGACCCTTGGTGGGGTCGACCGCCGTAAACGTGGACTGCTCCCAACCGGTGAGAGGCTGCCACGAATGGTTCAGCGCGTCCTTGCCGTCCGGTGCGAAGATGAGAAGGCGCTTGCCGCTCGCGGAGAGCTGCGTCGTCTTGTCGGGATTGGGACGGTTGTTCTCGTCGTAATCCTTCTCGATCCAGATCTTTTGCAGCGTTTCGAGATCGGGCGGGAAATCGTCGGCGGGATAGCCCACGCATTCCTTGCGCTCCTGCAAGTGAAGAGGGTAAGCGTCCGTCATGAGGACGATGATGTGCCGTCCCTTTTCGAGGAGCCCGATCTTCGTCCAGTCGGACATCATGGCGACATAGAGCGCTTCGAGCGCGTTCTCGGGCGCGTCGCCGCCGCGGCCGTCGTAGTCGATGCCCTGCACGGCGTCCTCGAATTTCTGCTTATCGGCAGGCATCGAGAAGAAATCGGTCTGACGGATGGCTTCGTCCGCCTCGGTGGCGTAGTCGCCGAAATCGATGACGCGCAGACGCATCTCGGAAATGGGACGAGACGCCTTTGCCATCTCGGTCTTGATCTCTTCCCCCATCGTAAGCGCACGCGCTTTGACTTCTTTCATGATAGGATCCATACTGCCCGTCGCGTCGATCACGAACACGATGTCCAGCTTATATCCGCCCTGCAAACCCATAAAAACCTCCGTGAATTGATTTTTTTCGTTTTTTCGGATGGCTTGTCCCGCCGCGGCGGGCATCCGAATCGTTATGTTAATATTCTAACACAATATATAGAGCCTGTCAATAGTTTGGCAAAAAATTTATCGGATTTTGTCGAATTTTTTTGCCCCGTCCGCGGGCGTCCCGTCCTTTTGGATGCGGTAGCCGAGTTTGAGCAGCAGTTTGAGCGTTTCGAGGGACGTTCTCCTGTCGTAATCCTTTTCGCTCTCGGGGAGTTCCTCGTACGGCACGAGGAGCGGATGCACCTTCTTTTCGCGGTCGAGCGTCTCGCCGTAGACCCAGCCCTCGTCGCGCCTGCCCTTCGCCCAGACTTCATGCGTATTGCGGGCGAGCTGCTCCGCAACATCCATGATCTCCTCGCTCACTGTAACGTCGCTCGTATCGATCGGTTTCGGTTCGTACACGTTCATGCCTCCTGTCCGTTTATTTTTTTGCCGCAGCGCGGCGCCTTAAAAGATCGCGTTTTTCGGAGCGTTCCTCGGCTTTGAGCACATAGTCATGGCAGAATGCCTCTGCCCTTTTGTCCTGTACTTTTTCCTTCATTTCCTTGATTTCCTTCCGACCTGCCGCGGCGGGACGGGCAGTGCATTCTTCGAGGTAGAGATGGAGCATCTTTTTGCCGTCCGACCTGCCCGCGCATACCGTCCCTTGGTAGGGCACGCTCAGCAGGACGGCTTGTTCGTCCGAAGCAAAGAGCGCCTTCTCCCCGGAGGTCTCGATCGGAATGAAGGTCTGTTTGCCCTTGTGCCGCTCCGGGATTTCGATTGCGTCTTTTTTGAAAACGACGAGAATCAGCTCGCCCTCCTCGGTCGCGGCGACGGGCAAAAAGTTTTCGATCGCCGCGTTCCCGTCATGCAGCCCGCGCGGGAAGAGGAAATCGTCCGTCTTGCCGTAAAACTGTTCCAGCGCCGCCGTGAGCGTTTCCGCATCGGGATCTTTGCGCCAAGTTTCACAGCATTTGAGAATGGTCTGCCTCTCGTCGTCCCGCAGGAAATCGTTGAAGATGAGCACGTCGTTGCGCTTGAATTCCTTGCACCTCCTCGAATCGGGCGAGAAGAGCATGATGAGGAGCCCGAGCCGTTCGAGATCGTCGATGGGACGCAGCTCTCGGGAGCCCTTCTTTTTCGGAATCCCCAAATCCGGGAAGCACATAACCAAGAACGCGCGGAGCGTGAGAGTCTCTCTATCTTTTATCTGCCCGATCGCGTCCTCCGAAACGAGTACCGTTTTAAGCTCTTCGAGCGTTAAGGAGCCGAACATGTAGCCGACGATGCCGATCAAGCGAACCCCCTTCTCGCTCTTTTGGAGCGCCGCGATGAACGCTTGCAGACTTTCGGGAGTCCCGTCGCCAAACGCCTCCTTTGCATTTTTGACCGCCTCCGTGGATTCCCCGGACGAGGCCGTTGCGATGATATGATCGGCATAGGCGCGAAGAATCTCCTCCATCGCGGTGTAATAGGCGCCGCTCCCGACAAGACAGCCGTGCAGGCGCGCCGCATTGTTCTTGTGCCCGCCCTGCCGGAACGTATACGTCTTGCTTCCGTCCTCCGCAACGTGTTCGACGAAACCGTGGCGGACGAATTCGAGCGCGGTCGGACAGGAATAGCCCTGCGACAAGAGATACGCCACCCACCGCTTGTGTTCCAGCCAATAGATGTGATCGCGATGTTTTGCCTCGTCGAACTGCGATTCTTGCAGCGAGAGGGTGAGATCCTCCGAGACGGAGAGGGTCTCCGGGGAGACGCTGAAAATCTTATAGGGATAATGGAGCGCCGTCGCAACGGAAGAGTCGATCGAATAGAACTGCATGATGGGCTGCGCGCGCCTGAAATCGAATGGATTGTCGGGACTGCGGTCCGCATTCTCCCGATATACGCAGTCGGCGCGCTGGGCGCGGCGTTCGATCTTGTCCATGCGGATGCTCTCGTAGCGGAAACATTCCGCAAGGGTGCAGAAGGGGTGCATGCGCACCGCCGTGTCCTTCTGCGAGGAGTAGCGGCTCGCGAGCGTCTTGTAGAGGTCGTAATTCTCGATCGCGAAATGGATGGAGACGGCGCCGCCGTCGAGGCGTCGGCTGAGTCTGCACTGCACCCAGTTTGCCGCTTGCAGATTGAGGTCGTCGTTGCCGAGGGCGACCAGCACATAGTCCGCCCGGTCGAGCCCGTTTTCGCAAAATGCCTTTTGAAATTTTTCCGTTCCAAAGACGGCGTCGTAAAATTCTGCGGTGAGATTGACCTCGGCGGGGACTTGTTTCTCTTCGGTATGAACCGTTTGCGGACAGTCGAAGATGAGCTCCTCTTTGAGATTCGTCGCGTTGATCGCCAAAAATACCATCTTCAAGCGGATAGTCGGATAGGTGGAGTTCTCCGTGCCATCCGAAGAGGCGGCGTTGTCGTCCGGGGAGCCGAATCTGTCCATGTCGAGCATGAGCCCGCACCACGAGCACGCCTTGAAAAATTCGCGCGCGATTCTGCCGCCGCCGATGACGGCGATCGTCATGCCGTTTTTCTCGGAAGATCTCTTTTCGGTGGGCGCCTCTTCCGCGGGCGTCTCTTCGGCGGGCGCTTCTTCGGCGAGCGCTACTTCCGCGGGCGTTTCTTCCGCGGGCGTTTCTTCCGCGGGCGTTTCTTCTGCGGGCGTTTCTTCGACGGGCGTCTCTTCGGCGAGCGTCTCTTCGGCGAGCGCTACTTCCGCGATCGCCTCTTCGGCGGGTTTATCTTCCACAGGCGCTATTGCAGGCGTGGACATTTTCTCCGCGGACGGCGCGTCGGCTTCTTTGCGCAGCTTCCGGTTCACCATGAAGTGCCAAAAGAGCGGATAATTGCCCGCCGCCCCGCCTTCCTTCGTGCCGTCGAGCAGACGGTAGACGAGGTTGCGGTACTCGTTGACGACTTTGACATTGATGTCGGCGTCGCTCTCGCTGCGGAATACCTTGTACCCTCCCGGCGTCTCCATCCCGAATTTTTCGCAGTTGTAGGAGAGCGCGTCCTCGATGATGGGGTTCGCCTCGGGATTCTGCGTAAAGACGTACATGCTCATCCTGTCCGTCCCTGTGCGGCGGATGCGGGTCTTTGCGTTCTCCGTGACCGTTCTCTTCCAGAGAATACGCTTCTCGGTGAGGAGGGACACCGCCGCGTCGAGGTTGCGGGAGACGTCCGTATCGATGAGGAAATAGACAACTTTTTTCGCAGGGCTCGCAAAGTACAGCTGCCGTTCGAGAACGCCTTGGGACAGGCAGATCGCGCCGATGCGCTTGGCACGGTCAAGAAGTTTTGTGCGGTCGTCGTCCTTGTCGTCGTCCTTGGAATCTTTTTTGGGCTCGTCCGTAAAGACGATCGTCATGCGTTTGAGCCAAAATGCTTCATCGTCCTCTTCGGGCGGCGTCTGTTTGGTGCGGCGGAAGCGGTGGGTGAGGTTCCATGAGCGCTCGGCGATGTCCTCCGCGAGCACGATGGAGCGTTCGTTGAGTTCGGAGAACACATATTTCGTCCTCTTGAAGCTCGCCGCCCAAAGGCGCAGACGGGGCAAGAAGGGATTGATGAGGCTGATGATGACGCACCCTCCCGCGATGGGAGCGAGCGGCGTGTACATGACGGAGAGGATATAAAAGAGATATGCGCCGCCGCCGAACGCCTGCGTCGCCCCCGCCACGAATTCGGAGAGCGTGGCGTCCAGCGTGAACAGTTGCAGGGCGGAAGAGAACGCCCCGGTGAACGCTTCGACGAAGGAGGTGCCGTTTTGGGGGTCGACGGAGCCCGCCGCCCGCGCCAGGCAGAGGAGAAGGATCCCGCAGAGCAGCAGCCCGAAAAAGACGTAATACCGCGTCGAGCGCCAACGGGAAGCAAAGGGATGGGGCACGAAGAAGAGGACGAACCCCGCGAGCAAAGCCGCGGCGGAAAGGGCGAGCACGAAAGTCGCCAAGATCTGCTGCATTGTCATTTGTTTCTCCTCGAAGTGTTTTTCGCGCCTGTACGTTGACAAGCCGCGTTGCATTTGGTATAATAGATTCGGTTCGCCTACCGAAGAGACTTCCGGCAAAATGAACCGAGGAGCCGATATGTCCTATTTGTATTATCGGGAAAAATTCCCCGCGCACGTCCGGAGCGCCTACGACGCGCTCCACGAAGGCTTACTGCGAAGCGCTTCCGACATCAAACTCGATCTGACCGACGCGGCGATGCTCTCGCGGCTCCACCGCGCCATTTCACTCGACGACCCGCTCGTCTACGGCGTCGAAACTTTCCGCTATACGCTTTATCCGCGGGGATATATGATCGTGCGCCCCGAATATTCCATCGCCCCTTCCGAGCGGGAGCAGCAGTTCAACCGCATCCGCTGGGAGAGCAGCCGAATCTTGCAGAGCGCGCGGGGCTCCGCGGAGAACATCGCGCTCGCCCTCCACGACAGGCTGTGCCGAAACATCGTCTATTCGGAAAACGGACCGCTCGTCCACACGCCGTACGGCGCGCTCATCAACAAACGGGCGGTCTGCGACGGAATCTCCAAGGCATATAAGCTGCTGTGCGACGGGGCGGGCATCCCCTGCATCGTCGTATTCGGGACGGCGAGCGGCGAAAGGGACTTCGAAGCGCATGCGTGGAACAAGATTCAACTCGGCGGCGCATGGTATCATGCGGACGTCACGTTCGACCTCGACAGGGACGAGGGCACGATCGTGCGGCACGGCTACTTTCTCCTCTCCGACGAGGAGATCGCGCGGAACCACCGCGAGGACGAGGAGACCGTCGCCTGCCCGCGCAGCGGCGACTTCTTCGCGAAGCGCGGGTTGCAGTTCGAAGAGGGAGGCTCCTTCTGCGCCTTTCTCGCACGGGCGCTCACCGCACCCGGCGTGCAGGACCCGTATATCACCGAGGTGCGTCTCCCCTTTTTGAACGAGGAAACGTTCGGAGAAGAGCTCGCAAGACTTGTCTACGCCGCCCTGGACCGCTGCCCCCACATCTCTTTCGGCTTCACCTACTATTTCAATGCGGAGCGGCATTCGGCATATCTCAGAGTACAGAGAACCTGATCCGTTTTGTTTTATTGTATAACAAATATCCCCGTTTGACAAGTACTTTGCGAAATTTAAGCATGGAAATTTTCGGAACACGGCAAATCGGACGCGCGCCAAAGGCGGCGCGCGCCGCTTTTTTAAGGGATTTTCGGGCAGCAAGAACCGTGCCCGCAACAAGGTATGTTGCGGACATGGTATGGCTGTTTTATGTGAAGAGCTCTTCGTCAGCCCTTACGCGTCCTTGATAAATCTGCCGAAAGGATAAACGAGCCGCAGATTGCGACTCGTTTATCCTTTCTTTGCTCTTTTATCATTCTTTCGACTTGATGACGTTGGTCGGCTTGATTCTCCGAAGGCGCAGCATGGGGACGATGAAAGAGAACAAAATGATGATGAACGCCAACAGGCAATCGTACAGGAGATACTTCCACTTCACCGTCAAGAACGAGAGATTCATGATCATGGTGTTCGTCGCGATCTTGGAAAGGGACAAAACCAGGATATCGTTGGCTACCCCGATGAACACAAACGAACCCGCTATGAACAATAGCGCCATGAGTAGCCCCGCCGCGGCGACCTGGAACCCGAAGATGAGAATGAGGTCGATATCCCTGCTCCCGAGCGCCTTCATGATGCCGATGTCCTGCATTTTATCCTTGATGTTCTTGACCTCGAACTGTATCATGAGGAGCAGCAGCGCCACGCACAGCACGATGAAGATGAGGTTGAAAAATTCGCTGAACACGTTGACGGCTTTGGTCATGGTCGTGATCGAACCCGCGATGGACGAATTGGGCAAAAAGGAGTTCCCGTCCGCGAGGTTGAACAAGAGCTCCGCCTGTTCCTCGTTTTCGAAATACAGCCCGAAGGTGAACGTTTCGATGCGTTGCAGGTCCCTTAAAATGTTGTCCGCGACGTTGCATTTGGTCACTTCATTGTTGTTGAGCCCGACGATCGTGAGCTTTGCCTCGTATTTCTTCTGCGACTTGGTCTCGTCGCACATCGAATAGTAGGAAAAATCGACCTCCTGCGGCTCGAAATCTTTGAGGTTCTGCGGCGTGTACGCCGTCTTGAACAGTTCATTGTAGATCGCGTAATTCATGACGATCTCATTGTCACCGAGCGCCTTGCTGTTGGACAATTTGGCATTCGAAAAATAGGATGCCTTCCATTCGTGCTCGTTGCCTTCCTCGTCTTTGAACACGCTGATGCCCGTACTGCAAAGCTGCCGTATCCCCGTCTTGACGGAGTTTTCGACAAAGTTCTTGTCGAAGGAATAAGCGACGTCGAGATATTGGTAGATCTCGTCGTAAAAGGCGATACAGGCTTCACTTTCGGCAAGCTCTATCCTCTCCTTTTCGGAGAGCAGGGGGTCGGTCAGCTTGTCCAAAAGGTCCTTATGCCGCTCCTTGTAGCCCGTCTTGATGACGCCGTTGATGTATCCGTAGCAGTGTTTGGTGCACTTTGATGCTTTCCCCAAAACGGATTGGTACGACGTCACTTGGGCGGGATGGTTCAACATCAGGGCGTCAACGAAAAAATCGGTAACATATACGCCGTAATTCTTCGGATCCTTGCTTCGGGCGAGATATTCGAGCGAGCCGAACTGCTTTTCCAAAAAACTTTCCTCGGTGATGAGCACCCCGACCGTCTCGGGTACGTTGTACGGATTGACATGCGGCGTCAGCCGCTTTTGACGGACAGAGACATCGCTCTTCACAATGAAGAGAGCATAGTTGACCAGCGGATAGATCTCGCCGGTGTACCCGCCGTCGTAAAACTTTTGGATGTCCCCCTCTTCGATGTCGACGAGGCGGGTCGCGTCGGTGCTCGCGTAGTTTGCGTTGGTGTCCTTGACAAAGGAGTTGCAATGCAGATTCCGCTTGCCCATCTCGCTCGCGATGATCTCCCCGCCGTTGAAGTTCATGATGAGCTGGCTCAGCCCCAAAATCACCATGAGGGCTGCCAAAATCACGGCATAGGCGACCATTCTGGGCCACCCGCGCCGCGCGAATTTGACCGCAAGCTTCGCCGTATGGCGGAACTTCAAGTGCTTCTTTTGCAAAACGGGCGCTTCCGCGCTCTCTTTGTCGCAGGGTTCGCCCCGGTACTCTTCGAAACGGTTCCTGTCCTGTCTCAAACGGTAAATGTGCCTTTCTTTGAGCGTCTGCTCCGTTTTGCGCAGATCTTCGTCGGTAAATTCGGCGCCGTACGGAATGACCAGCGTGTCGTCCTCCACCCTGATCTCCGGGTCGAACTTCTCGTTCCTTTTTTGGCGTCCCACGATCTTTCCGTCCGAAAGCTCCAAAATTTCATCGGCGTAATTCCGCGCGTCCGCGAGGTTATGCGACACGATGACGACCAGCTTGTCTTTGGAGAGCTCTTTCAAAAGGTCGAGGATCTGCACCGTCGTCTTGGTGTCGAGATTTCCCGTCGGCTCGTCGGCAAGGAGGATGGAGGGCTGCTTCACGAGCGCCCGCGCGATCGCGACCCTCTGCTTCTGCCCGCCCGACAGTTCCTTGGGGTACCTGTCCTTGTATTCTTCGAGACCCGTCTCCCGGATGGCGGCGAGCACCCGCTCCTCGTCCTCCGTGCCCTGCAACTGCAACGCGAGCATGACGTTTTCGAAGATGGTGAGATGATCGAGCAGATGAAAGTCCTGAAAGATGAAGCCGATCGTCGAATTCCGGTAATAGATCTGGTCTTTCAGACTGAAATCGCTGAACTTTCTGCCGTTTTCGATGATTTCACCCGATGTGATCGTATCGAGTCCGCCCAAGAGGCTCAAAAGCGTCGTCTTTCCGCTGCCGCTTTTGCCGATGACGAAGATAAATCCTTTCTCGGGCAACGTGAAACTGATATGATCTAACGCAACACATGTGCCGCCCTTGCGGCTCTTGTAGATCTTTGTCAGCTCTTTGACTTGAATCATCCAACCATCTCCTTCCGCTTGTCCGCGGTCGGGCAAGCGGTTTGGGTCTCGCTTGCACCGATCTTGCGGTCGCATAGCGGCATTTTCCAGCCGTCCGAGCGCATCGGGGCACCCCATGTCCGAGGGTCAAGCTCCCGAAATGAAAAAATCGGGACGCCGACGGCAGACAGTCTGCCATCCCGCCCCAAGGGTTTCAGGTATCCCTGCGCTTCTATCTGTTAAAATTATATCACAATCGGAATCTCCTGTCAATACAATCCATGAAAATGATAAAAATTTTCCGTTTGGTTGTTTCCCGTCTATCAAATTATCAAGCGTGCGGTCGGTTTCGAACAAACGACCTCTGCAACGCCCGGTCAAAACAAAAAAAGACGGTCTATAAGCAAAATTCTTATAGACCGCGCCTTCGGCTATGTTTTCCCCTGCCCGCCGTGCGATGCGGTCAAGGTCAATGTTTCTTGCGCCGACAGACGGCGATCGCGATTCCCGCCCCTGCGACCGACAAAACCGCAACCGGGATAACGACCGCCCATATCCAACCTTTTTCGGAATCGTTCGTCGGAATCGGCTGTTCTTGCTCTTCCCCCTGCTCCGGCTGTTCTTCCTCTTGCTCTGGTTGCTCTTCCCCCTGCTCCGGCTGTTCTTCCTCTTGCGCATGGTCTTGCCCTTCCAGGATGATCTCAAAAGTAAGCTCGGTCGTTTCATAGTTGCGTGCGTCTTTCCCTATATAAACGGCGGTGGCGGTCATCCTGTTCCCCGTAATGTCCATATCGTCTTTCCAGACGAATCCCTCCGGGGGAGAAATTTCAGACAGTTTAGTAACTTTTTTGTTGCAATGAATCGTAGTATCCGCGCTCGGTCGTTCTGCCTTTTGGATGACAAAGGTTTGGCGTACCCGATTGCAATAGCGCCCGTTCCCCGTTACGGTCACCGTGGCAGTCCCCGCGTCGATGTTGTTTTCCAATGCCAGGGTGTAGTCTATGCCGTCGTGCAGTTCGGCGGATTCGTACGTGACCCGCACGCGCGGAACGATCGGCTCGCCCGTGTACACGTACCTGCCGACAATTTCTACTTCTGCCGAAGAGATGTCGATGTCCGAAGGCGGCATTTGATTCAGTTGTTCGACAAAAAAGTCACAAGTCGTGTTTTGATAAAAATCCTTATCTTTTCCGACGTAGGTCAGGGAAACCGGGTTCATTCCGTATTCCAGTTTTTGATTTTCATCGACCCACTTCCAATCGTCGGGAGTCGGGATGTCCCGCAGATAGACCATGCCGCTGTCGGCAGCGACCGTGCCGCTCATCATCCCGGGCGGATTTTTGGCTTTTGCGACTTCGAAGGAAGTCGTCCTGACGCCTTTATAATTGCCCGTGCCCGCAATTTCGACCGTTGTCATGCCCGGCGAGACGATTTCTTGCACTTGTATCCGATAATCCCGCCCTGCTTCAAGCAATTTCCCGTCAAGAAAGACCTGCACTTCGGGAATCAGCGGTTTGTCTTTTGCATAATAAACAAGCCTGTTCGCAATTTCCACCCGCGCATATTGCAAGTCATTGTCCGAATCGGTCGTACGGTCGACCGTGTTTGTGATCGCCCTGATTTTAGCCGTCCTGTTGTCCGTTGAACTGTCTGCATAGAAATTGCTGTTCTTAAAGCTGACCCATTTCCCGTCTTGGAGATAATACGTCATATCATTGACCGAAGCGCTGCCGTCGACCGCACAGTTGACCGCAACGGGAGCCCCTGAACTCGTTCTGCAATTTACCACAACGGAAAAATATTCGCCCTGTTCAAGATCGATCGGGTTTTCAAGGTCTATGGTGTGCATTCCGCTCCGTGCAAGATATGTATCGATCTCCGCGGCGGGAGCGTTTTGGTCGGGTCGGTTGATTCGGTCATTCACATTGCCGGGATTTACTTTTAAGTTTTTATAGATCTTGACATGGACGTTCAGATCTTCCTGCGGCACGGATATCATAACGGCTTTTAACTGTTCCTGCTTGGTAGGGCTTGAAAGTTTTGCCTCATAGACAGCCGCTTGCGCTTCGCCCGCTTTCTTATTCATGCTGATCGTCACATTTCCGTCATAGTAATAAATATTTTGATAGTCCTCCCTCATTGCCAAATCAACAGAATACAGAGCGCCTATGGGCAATTCATAGGAGATGTAGTAGCACCATGTTCCGTTGACCGTGTTTTCTCCGCTGTCACCCCAGCTGTTTTTTATGATCCATGCCCCGTCACCGTCCGGTTGTTGCGGCGTAAACTCTGAACGCCGTATATTGTCATCCCAGCCGACGATGATGGAAGTATGGTTCGCCGGAGCGCTGCGGCTGAAATATTTTTTGGTAGAGGGAGCGCTGTAATTAAATGCGACCGCTCCGTATTGCAAAACGGCACGTTTGATCGCGTCTTTTTCGTACGGAATGCTTTGATAGCTTTGGACATAATATTTGGACGGTTGCAGTTTGCTTTTGATGAGACTTGTATCCACGGAGGGATGGAATGAATTTTCATTCAAAAGCGTGTAGCCCTGCGTCATGATCGAAAAAGCGCTCACCGCACCGCCATCTCCCTGATTCCATCTTCCGTAATCATACGTATCATTGGTGGTCAATAAAAGCGGGTCTTGATCGCCGTCACGGGTATGACGGGTATATGCCGCGATCGTTTCATCCAGATCGAGGTTGTCTTTTGTTGCGTTCTCGTCTATGCCTTTGCGCAAGATGTTTGTCTCGGCTGCTCCCACCGCTGCAAATGCCCAACAAGTATTTTTCGTATATTGATTTCTTGCAGGCGTGATATATCCGAATTCCCGTCCGTCAAATTTGGTCAGGTTGCTTGCCCAATAGTCCAGTTGCGCACTCCCTGCACTTTGAAGATCGCCGAGCTTTTCCGGAGGAGCTTCCTTGACCGCCTCGGTCTCCCGGGCGGACGCATTTGCAAGCGAATTTGCCTGACGCTCCGAAGAAAAGATCATCGCACCGAGCGAGAGCAAAATCGCCGAACAAAATATCATAACAGTCAAAAAGTATTTTTTCATATTTATACCGTATTCGCCGAAGATAATCAATCTTCCTTTACAGTCCGCGTCGTTTTCATTTCGAGCAGGCGGGAAAAGACTTCGGGATTCCCGAGCACGATGATGGCAAGTTTTTCCCGTACCCGCGTTACTTCCTGAAATAACATCTGATGATAGAGATAGTTCCAATTCGGATGAGCCTTCGATTTCAACAGTCCGTCTTCATAGTAAAAATTTTCGTCGATCATAACGATCACGTTGTCAAATTCCTGTCCGATGACCTTGTGTGCAAAGACGCTCATATCGAACTTATTCATCGTGGCGTCCGCAAAGAGTGACGGCGTATGGTTGATGAATTGATATCCCCGTTCCTGATAAAGCTCAATGATATTTTGCGCCTCTTCGACTTCATTCGCATAGAGCAGGTCTACGTTGCGATAGGAATACTTTCGGTCGATCTTTTCGGCATTCCCCATTCCCGCAATGAAAGCGGCAAGTTCGGGGTTGGTACGGATCTTTCCCGTCAGATCGAACCGTTTCAGACCGTCAAGTGCGGCGATCATATCGGGGATATCGCTGTCTGCCTCGCTCCGCGAGAGCGTTTGCTTCGGGTCGAACGAGAAGATGACGGGCTTTGCCTGCGCTTTAAGTTGTTGCGTCAATCTTTCAAATTGTCCTTTGCGAATCCTTTGCGCTTCATCGATCATGATATAGCGAAAACCGCTCGTTTCGAAACTCCCTTTCAGGCATAGAGCGGGAAAAATTTCGATGTTCACGCAATGATCGGAAATAATATTATGCCCGTCGGAAAGATACCCGCAGTGAATCACACAAACTTTTCCCCGTTCTGCCAAAGTCTTTGCAATATCATAGAGCAATAAGGTCTTGCCCGTGCCCGCAGCCCCCGAGATAGCATAATAACGCTCCGTTCCGCCGTCAATATTTCTCAAAATCGCCTCTTTGATCTCCTGCTGTTGAAGCGAGAGGAAATATTCCCCGCGTAAAAAGCGGTCGGCGGTATTGAGCGGAGAGACGAGATATTGGGAAACGGAAAACAGTTTTTCGATTCCTTCTTCGCAAGCATCGGTGATGCGCTCCATGCGGGCGATAAGGTCTGCCTCCGAGATGGGACAAAGCGTCTGCTCATCAGTCAGTTCAAATATCTTTCCGTTTTGGGCATCGAATGTAACGAAAGACTGCTCGCGGTCGGAAAGATGCCGCAGATAGAATTGATTTTTAATAAGCTGTTCTTTTGCTTTCTCGGGCTCCATGTAGCTTTTCAGCTCAATGTTTAGCAGAAAGTCCTCCCCGATTTTAAGAATATCGAATTCCTTGCCGATTTGCGGAATCTCATATCCGTAGAAATAATGTTCGAAAAGCTTCGGTTCCGCTCCCGCAGCGAGAAGCTTATCTACCAAACACCGAAGGCTGTCGATCTCTTCTTTGTGATAGCCTTTCGCCTTTTCGCTTTCCGACATTGCCCGATAATATTCCGTGTAACTGCCCACGTCCGTATAACGGGAAAGAATATATAAGTTCAATGCTTTCATCTGTATGCCTCCGGCGTGACCGAAATTCAGCTATCACATCGGTCCCGGTACCTTCATTATAGACGAAAAATGTTTCCAAGTCAATAATAAGACACAATAGTTTTATGGAATGTGATTATTTCCTCAAAATTATGAGAGAATTTCTATCTTTCTGCGCCTTTCGTTGCGCTTGTCGGTTTCATCGTACAAAAATTTGATAGCATTCCTTGGACATGGTATAGGGATTTCGTGTCCGATGAAAGAAATTCGGCGAAAAACGGGAAAGTAATCCTCGGACATGGTATGCTCATTTTTGCCCGAAAGGACATGCAAAAGCCTGCATGCTTTCAGCAGAAGAAGCGCGGTAGGGGTAAAAGGAAAGAAACGGCTGAAAGCCGTTTCTTTGAAACGCCGCCTTGCCGCGGCGATGGCTTTATTTCACCAAATGACTGCCCATTATAATTGCTCTTTTCGTCATAGCATAATAGCCTCTCATCGTGCCGTTGAACGCAACTTCTGTTGCGGAAGTTTTCAGGAACGAAGGACCCTACATGCCATGAACGAGCAACTACCTCATGCAAAATAATTACGAAAACGCCAAAATGAAATATATTTTAGGTTTCACATATCTTCATATATTTTACAAAATTCTGGAAATCTCGTTTGGATAATTTTGTTGCTTTTTATTTCTTCTGTTGATAGCTCCATTATTTTGCCGCCCGCCTTATTTAAGCCAACAACTTTGAACCCCAAAGCCCGCATCATCGCCTCAAGTAATTGGGAATACACAGATATGGCAAATTTCTTTATTTTTATGCCTTTCTTTGCAAACAAAGTCATTTTGCCAAAGAATTCCTCAATGAGCAACAGATAATTTTCTTGTGTTTCATAGGTTTTTATAATTGGCATAATGGCCACATAACAAAAGAACTCACCTCCAAAGCCATAAAATTCCTGCATGTCCGCCTTAACCATCTTTTGACCCGAAATAATGGAAGCATAATTAGCCTCATTCATCAGAACCAACAAGTAATATCCGACTATACGATCATTAACGATCAACATAGAGGATGTCTCTGGATAACTTGATGTGTGCTCTATCCATTCGGGGGGCGTTCCTTCCGTTTCCTCATTCACAATATACTCGGTTGGATTAAGCGTTTTGTAATCTATCTCCATTTCTTCGATAACTTTCTTTTCAGCGGTATATCCTATTTCGTGAAGATTTTCCCCGCTTATCACGACTGGGCTCCTGTATTTAATATCTGTTTGAGCCTTCTTACTTTCGCCAACTTGAGCAATGGTTTGTTCCAATTTATCCAAGGATTCCAATCCGATATAATCTATCCAATTGTATTTCCCAATATAAAACTCTAATGCTTTTCCGGGCAACAAATTTTTGTTTATCCGCAAAGGTATGATCGGCTTGTTATAATTCGTCGCCGAATTCATTTCGTTTATGACATATCCCGATGCATTTGCATCTTCGGTAAAAATCAAAACGCAACAAATAGAATGTTCAATGGCTTTTACAATTTCTTCGGCATAAAGAGACCCGGGCGGTATATCACGGAAATCAATGTATGTTTGTGTCCCTCTCGTTTCTAACCGTTCAACAATTTCTTTGACAAAATTAATATTATTTCTCGAATACGAAATAAATACAAATTTAGAGTCATCCATAATATGATATGCACCCCAAAAGTTAGACACTTTTGGAGGTGCATAATTTTATGGAGAAAAAAGGAAGAAAGAACAAAAA
>CANQOB010000008.1 GCA_947625385.1 uncultured Clostridia bacterium | reverse complement strand
TCACACTGGGACTTTCCGTGGCGCTCGCCGGCTGCCTCGGCTGGGCGGTCGCCGCCTGCGCTCCCACGGAGCCCAACCCGAACGAGGGCGACAAGCCCGGCATCAACAACCCCGACGACCCCAACAACCCCGATAATCCCGGGGAAGGCGACGTCACGCCCGATGCAGACCGTGACACCCGCGAATTTTGGGTGACCGGTGCAGGCGCGGGAGACCTCTCCACTTGCAGCTGGACAGCGCTCAAACCCGACTTCAAGCTCACCAAAGAACCCAAGAAAGACGCAGACGGCTATACGCTCTACACCATCCAGTTCAAGATCTATGCCGGCGGAGACAGCTTCAAGATCCGTCAGGACGAGAAGGACACCAACGGCGCATTGGTCTGGACGGACGGTACCTACTTCGGTATTGACGAAGTTCGCAATGCTTCGGGCACCTTCATCGACGCAGGGACGAAGAACATCGGTGTCGCAACGGGAAAAGACGGCATTTACAAGTTCACCGTACATACCAAACCTTCTCCCGCGCCTTGGAAGGATAATTACGTGAGCTGGGAACTCGTCGAGAGCGTCACCCCGCCTTCCACCACCGAAGACATGTACATCGTCGGCAAACTTGCCGCCTATCCCAAGAACGATTGGCCCGGCTACGGAAAAATCGAGGATTGCATCCACATGACCTTCGACGGCGACAAGACGTGGAGCGCGACGATCACCGTAAAGACGGGCGACCAGTTCAAGGTCTACAACAAACTCAATCAGCAGTACTTCCCCGACCAGGGCGGGAACCTCACGCGCCCGAGCGACGCTCCTGACGGTCTGTTCGAAGTGACCTGGGTCTCCGGGGCGACGACGCCCACCGTCAAGCATGTCCATACCTATTCGAAGTGGGGCTATGACGATACCAACCATTGGAAAGCTTGTGAGTTTGACAATGCGGTCGATGACAGCACCCGCACTGCGCACGACTTCAAGGGCGGCGATACCTGCGAATGCGGATATCAAAAGGAAGCCGACCCCGATTGGAAGATCAATGACGATGGAACGCTCAATGAGTATACGGGCGACTACACCAATCTGAAAATTCCCGCCGACCTCGAAGTATTCCCCGATTTCGGCAAACTCTTCGGCATGGGCGAGAACAATAAATATGAACCCGCAAAGTGCGAACTGAAAAACCTTGCCAAAGTGCAGTCCGTGACGGTCGACCCGAAGAACGAACACTTCAAGGTAGAGAACAATGCGGTCCTTTCCAAGGACGGAACAACTCTCTACATGTATCTTCCGTACAGCACGGAAACCGAAGTCACGTTCGAAGGTGTGACGGCGATCGGCAATTCCGCGTTCTATTGTAACACGACCGTGACGTCCGTCAGCTTCCCCAAAGTTGTGACCGTCGGAAAATACGCTTTCTATCAAACGACCGCGCTTGAAAGCGTCGACTTGTCTTTGGCGGAGACGATCGACAGTTATGCGTTCTATGAATCTACGGTAAAAACGGTAGAATTTACCAAAGTAGAGTCGATCAGTTATTATGCCTTTAATAGTTCCAAGATCACGACTGTCGACCTTAGAACTGTAAAGACGCTTTATCGCGATTGTTTCCGTAAGTCGGACATCGAATCCGTCGACCTTGAAAACATCGAGACGATTGAGAGCAGTGTATTTACTTCTTGTTCAAAGCTTACGTCCGTCGTGTTCGGCGAAAAGCTGCAAACATTGAAGGGCACGGGTACCCTCCTTGCAGCTTGCACCGTCCTCAAAACGGTGACGATCAAGACGACGGCGGTTTTGGAGGCAGATAAGAACCTGTTCCAAAAGAGCACTGCGATCACCGATATCTTCGTGCCCGCGGAGAACGTAGACGCCTACAAAGCAGCAGATGTATGGAAGGATCAGGCGGACAAGATCAAGGCAATCCCCGCCGAGGCTGCCGCTCCGCAGGAAGTCGCCATGCTGCCTGACAGCAAGCACTAAATTCACGAAATTTGTTCCAAGACAAGTTTATACATTCCCTTCATTCAATATTGGGTTCCGCAGAGTTCCCTCTGCGGAACCCCCCGAAAGGGAATGCCAATAAACAACAACTCCGCGCGGCGGCATCATTCGATGCCGCCGCGCCTTATGTCCTTTTTCTAAATTCTTGTGCGCGAGCAAAACCACGCTTTTGCGCTGCGCGACCCTATATGCGCACCACGGTACGCACACTGTCCGATGAAACATCCAATCGGAATCAAGCTAATTAAGGCATATACGCCCATTCGCTCGACGAAAAGATTTGCGTCAGCAAAGATTTTCGCCGAAACTCTTAAATTTTGTGCCTTAGGCGGAATTCACTTCCGCCGTGGGCGACCCAAGTTGCGCAGCCCTGTGCGCTTATTGTCCGTTGAAACGACCGAGAGGATAAGCAAGTTAAGGCAATAAAGCTTATTTCCTCGACGAAAATATTTCCGCAGGAAAGATTTTCGCCGAAACTATCATATCAGTGTCTCATATTCCGCATAGAGGGCGTCGCTCTCCTTGCGGAGCTCTTCGAGCCGCATGCTCACGCTTTTGACCTGTGCATAGTCGGCCGCCACTTCTGCGAGACGGACGCCGAGCGCCGCTTCCTCCTCTTCGATCGCGGCAATGCGCGCCTCGATTTCCCGGACGCGCGTGCGCCGCTGCGTCTCTTTTGCCCGCTCCTGCCGCGAACGGTAGCTTTCGCTCTTCGGCTTCTCCGCGGAAGGGGGCACGGGCGGCGAGTTCTTTTTCGCAAGATACGCCGCATACCCGCCTTCATACACGACCAGCGCGCCGCCTTCGATGGCAACGATCTTGTGGGCGAGACGCTCGATGAACCGCCTGTCGTGCGAGACGAAGAGAAGGGTCCCGTCGTATGCTTCGAGCGCGTCCTCGAGCGCCTCCCGCGCGGGAAGGTCGAGGTGGTTGGTCGGCTCGTCGAGGATGAGAAAGTTCGCATCCGCCGTCTCCAAAGCGGCGAGCCCGAGTTTTGCGCGCATCCCGCCCGAGAGCTCTTTGACTTTCTTTTCGATGTCCTCCGCAAACAGCCCCGCCTGCGCGAGGAGCTTGCGCGCGTCCGTCTGCGAGAGGGAGACCCGCCGTTCCCACAGCGCGTCGAGCGCGCGCGATTCCGGGTCGAGATCGGCGTTTTCCTGGTCGTAATAGGCGTACTGCACATAGCGTCCGAACACGACGCCGGGAGCGTTCGAGACAAGGTATTTGAGCAGGGTGGATTTGCCCGTTCCGTTGTCGCCGACGAGGGCGATCTTCTCGCCGCGCATGACGGTCAGCTGCGCGCCCGTAAGCAGTCTCTTTCCGTCTGCCGCAAGGTCGAACGTGCCCGTCGTGAGCACGCGCTCATAGGGGAGCCGTTCATACGAAAAGCGGAAACGGGGCGGCGTTTTGGGCGGAAGCGGCTTTTCGAGCACCTCCATGCGCTCCAATTTGTTTACGCGCGAAAGCGCGCTCTTCGCCGTCGTCGCCCGCACGAGATTGCGGTCGACGTAATCTTTGAGCTTGGCGATCTCCTCCTGCTGTTTCTCATAGGCGCGCAGTTCCTCCTTGTAGCGCTCCTCTTTGAGAACCTTATAGCGCGAATAATTCCCCTTATAGAGGAGCAGCCTGCCCCGTTCGAGTTCGAGGGTGCGTTCGGTCGTCTTATCGAGGAAGTAGCGGTCGTGCGAAACGACGAGGACGGCGCCCTTATAGGACGCGAGATATTCTTCGAGCCAGAAGAGCGTTTTGAGGTCGAGATGGTTGGTCGGCTCGTCGAGAACGAGCAGGTCGGGCGCTTCGAGCAGCAGGCGGCAAAGTTTGAGTTTTGTGCGCTCACCCCCGGACATGGTATCCACCTTTTGGTCGAGAACCTCGGAAAATCCCATGCCGCCGAGCACCGTTTTGATGCGCACTTCGAAGTGATAGCTGTCGCGCGCCGCGATGCGCTTTTGCAGGCTCTCGATGCGGGAGGAAAGCGCGGCGAGCCCGGCTTCGGAGGCGTGTTGGAGCGCGGACTGCGCCTCGCGCAGCGCGGCAAGGAGGGATTCGTCCTCGGCGAACACTTCCTTCATCGCGCCGTAGACGGTCGAGGACGAGGAAAACCCGCCGCTCTGTTCGAGATAGCCGATGCGCGCGCCGCTTTTTCGGAACACTTTGCCCTCGTCGGGGAGAAGTTCGCCGAGCAGAAGGCGCAAGACCGTCGTCTTTCCCGCGCCGTTTTCGCCCACGAATCCCACGCGCTCTCCCTCGTGCAGCGCAAACGTCGCGCCGCCGAGGACGCGTTCTCCGCCGTAACCGAATGAGACGTTTTCAAAGCCGACAAGCATAATCATCGCCACCTGTGTAAAACTTTTGATATGGATAAGATCGAACAAGTGCGCATTTTGGAGGAACGCCTCAAAAGCGCGAGCCCTTCCGAGGCGGGAAAACTCACCAAAAAACTCGTCCGCCTCAAAGATGAGCTTTAATCGTCCCAGACGGGGATGAACGCCTTCTCCGCGCTCTCCTTTCCCTGCGTATAGAGGACGGAAAAGCCGAGTTGGAGCGCGTGGTCTCTCACGCGGCGGTATTCGCGCGCGGTGACCCTGCGCCCGAGCTCGGGCAGACCTTCGATGTCGCCCATCGGCGTATATTGCCGCATGAGGGAGAGGGGCGCGCCCTCGGGAAGGCTCTCTTTGAGGAAATCGAGAATTTGCAAGGAATCCGACGTGCAGCCGGGCATGACGAGGTGGCGCACGGCGATTCCCGAAAGAAGCTTTTCCCCGTCAAAGTTGATCTCTTTTTCCGCCATGAACGCGAGCGCGCGCCGAAAGACGCGGAAATAATCCCTCCTGCCCGTGTAGCGCTCGGAGAGCTCCTCGGAGAAAAATTTCGCATCGGGCAGCCAGACGTCGACGTAAGGCGCGATGATCTCGAGCTGCTCCTTTGTGCAGTACCCGCCCGTATTGAATACGACGGGGATGCGCGGTTTTGCGAGGTCGAGCGCTTCGGCGACGAGGGGAACGACATGATC
The DNA here is from genome assembly GCA_947625385.1 of uncultured Clostridia bacterium. Lineage (GTDB taxonomy): Bacteria > Bacillota > Clostridia > Christensenellales > Borkfalkiaceae > Gallimonas. The sequence continues at coordinate 58,418 of CANQOB010000008.1, read as the reverse complement.
GCAGGTGACGAGGTCGAGACAGTCCGCGCCCGCATTTTCGAGCGAAGCAAAGATCTCCGCAAGCCCGCCGGGGGAGACGTTTCGTCCCTTTTGCGCCCGCGAGACCTCGAAGTTCTGGCAGAATTTGCAGCGCAGGGAGCATCCGCCGAAAAAGACGGCGCCCGCGCCGTTCGTGTGCGCGAGAAAGGGCTCCTCATACGGATGCAGACATGCCTTTGCGACGGTGATGCCCGTTGTGCCGCACGCCCCTGCGCGGAGCGGACGGTCCGCTCCGCATGCGAGCGGGCAGAGAGTGCATTTCATGGGAAAATTATACCACGAACGCATGCGAATTGCAACGGAAACGTTTGACTTTTTCGCGATGTTTGTTTTATAATGGAAAAGTTGAATTCCGAAGAAAAAACCAAAGAAGGTGCAGACATGAAAAGATTTTTTACGAGCGAGAGCGTGACGGAAGGGCATCCCGATAAAGTATGCGACAAAATTTCGGACGGCATCCTCGATGAACTTTTGAGGCAGGACCCGTTCGCCCGCTCTGCGGTGGAATGTTGCGCCGCTTATAATACGCTCCTCATCGCGGGGGAGGTCACGGCGAACGCCAAAGTGGATTACCGGGGAGTCGCCCGCCGCGTCATCGAGGAGATCGGCTACCGTCACGGCAGTTTCGCGTTCGATCAGTGCGAGATCACCGAGCTCATCCACGGACAGTCCGCCGACATCGCGCTCGGCGTGGACGCCTCTCTGGAAAAGAAGGCGGGAGGGGACGCGCTCGACACCCTCGGCGCAGGCGACCAGGGCATGATGTTCGGGTATGCCTGCCGCGAGACGGAGGAGCTCATGCCGCTCCCCATCGTGCTCGCGCACAAGCTCGCCAAGCGCCTCACCGAGGTGAGAAAGAGCAAGACGATTCCCTATCTCCGTCCCGACGGCAAGACGCAGGTCACCGTCGAATACGAGGGAAAGACCCCCGTACGCGTGGACGCCATCGTCATTTCCGCACAGCATAAGGAGTCGGCGACCCACGAGGAGATCGAGCGCGACCTCAAAGAACTCGTCGTAAAGGCGGTCATCCCCGCGGGATTTCTCGACGAAAGAACCAAATATTACATCAACCCCACGGGCAAATTCTGCATCGGCGGTCCGGAGGGAGACAGCGGTCTCACGGGGCGCAAGATCGTCGTCGACACCTACGGCGGCAGATGCGCGCACGGCGGCGGCGCCTTTTCGGGCAAGGACCCCACCAAAGTGGACAGGAGCGCGGCGTATATGGCGCGTTATGTCTGCAAAAATCTCGTGGCGGCGGGCGTATGCGACGAAGCGGAGCTCGAACTCGCCTATGCGATCGGCGTGGCGCACCCCGTGTCCGTCTTTATCGACACCTTCGGGACGGGCAAGCTTCCCGACGATAAGATCGCCGAGATCGTGAAGAAGGCGTTCGACCTTCGCCCCGCGGCGATCATCGACACGCTCGGACTGCGCCGTCCCATCTATTCCGAGACGGCGGCGTACGGACACTTCGGGCGGGACGCTTTCCCTTGGGAGAGGACCGACCGCATTGCCGACTTGAAAAAATATCTGTAAGGGATGAGAAAACATTCGGAAAAAAACGGGAGCGCGGGCAGAATCGCCGCGCGGGAGATCGCATATCTCGCGCTCTCCGTCGCCCTGCTCACCGTCTGCGCATGGATCTCCGTGCCCGTCGGCGCGATTCCCGTCACGTTGCAGACGCTGGCGGTCGCCTTCCTCGGCGGACTGCTCGGCGCAAGGCGTTCGGTCATCGCCGTCGCGGTCTATCTGTTGATGGGACTTGTAGGAATCCCCGTCTTTGCGGGCTTTCGGGCGGGCGTTCCCGCGCTCGCGGGCGCGACGGGCGGGTACCTCTTCGGATTCGTCTTTCTCGCCCTTCTTCCCGCGCTGTGCAAGCGCATTCCTGTCAAGGGCACGGCGAAGCGCTGCGCCCTCTTCTATGCGGCGAACGTTTTAGGGCTCGCCGTCTGCTATCTCTTCGGGACGGTGTGGTTCGTCCTCATCTACCAATGCGAAGCAGGGTATGCGCTCATGCTGTGCGTCGTTCCCTACCTTCTGCCCGACGCAATCAAACTCGCCGTCGCCGCCTTCCTTTCGGCGAGGCTGGAAAAATACATCAGATCATCGAGGTCGCTATGAATTACAGAGAAGAATCGCTCAAACTCCATGCAAAGTGGCGGGGGAAGATCGAAGTCGCCTGCCGTGTGGAGGTGGACAGCCGCGAGAAGCTCTCTCTCGCCTATACGCCGGGGGTCGCCGAGCCCTGCCTCGCCATCCATGAGGACGTCGAAAAAAGTTTCGACCTCACGCGGCGCTGGAACACCGTTCCCGTCATCACGGACGGCACGGCGGTTTTGGGTCTCGGGGACATCGGACCCGAAGCGGGCATGCCCGTAATGGAGGGGAAATGCGCGCTCTTCAAGGCGTTCGGCGGCGTGGACGCCTTCCCGCTCTGCATCCGCTCCAAGGACACGGACGAGATCGTCCGCACGGTAGAGCTGCTCGCGGGCTCCTTCGGCGGCATCAACCTCGAGGACATCGCCGCGCCCCGCTGCTTCGAGATCGAACGGCGGCTCAAAGAGGACCTCGATATCCCCGTCTTTCATGACGACCAGCACGGCACCGCGGTCGTGACGGCGGCAGCGCTTCTGAATGCGCTCCGCCTCGTGCCCAAGCGGCTCGAAGAACTCGAAGTCGTCATCAACGGTGCGGGCGCGGCAGGGACGGCGATCGCGAAATTCCTTCTGAAAATGGGGGTGACAAACGTCACGCTCTGCGACAGGAACGGGGTCATCTGCGAAGGGGACGAGACGCTCAACGCGGCAAAGAGGGAGCTTGCGGCGATCACCAACCGCCGCCGTGTGCGCGGCAAGCTTGCCGACGTGATGAAGGGCGCGGACGTGTTCATCGGCGTCTCCGTCGCAAACTGCGTCACGGGAGAGATGGTGCGGTCGATGGCGAAAGACCCCATCGTATTCACCTGCGCCAACCCCACGCCCGAGATCCCGCGGGAGGAAGCGCTCGCCGCCGGGGCGGCGGTCGTCGGGACGGGTTCGTCCGAAAAACCCAACCAGATCAACAACGTGCTCGTGTTCCCGGGGCTCTTCCGCGGCGCGCTCGACGTGCGGGCGACGGACATCAACTTCGAAATGATGCTCGCCGCTTCCCGGGCGATCGCGTCCTGCGTGTCGGACGAAGAACTCGACCGCGACTATATCCTTCCCTACGCGTACGACAAGCGCGCGCACGAAGCGGTCGCTGCGGCGGTCTCCGCGGCTGCCCGCGCGACAAATATCGCGAAAAAATAATTTCGCGCGATTTCTTTTGCATGCGCAAAACAAATACGCGCGAGCGAATGGGCGTTGACGCCTTCATGGGCTCGTTGCGATTAGTCGTTTCAACGGACAATAAGCGCACAGGGCTGCGCAACTTGGGTCGCCCACGGCGGAAGTGAATTCCGCCTAAGGCACAAAATTTAGAATTTGTCGGAATAAGGGGGCGCGGCGGCTTCGAGAGAAGCCGCCGCGCCCTTTTCTTTTGCGTTTTCCGCGAGGAAACGGTTGTAGTACTTGTAGAACGTCGTGCGCTTCAAGTTCGTCTTTTGGAGCGCTTCTGCGCGGGTGAGCTCCTTCGCAAGATAGAGCGCAAAGGCTTCGGGGACGCTCTCCGCCAATTCCGCCTGCGGACGTCCGAACTTCACGCCTTTCTCTTTTGCGATGCGGATTCCCTCCGCCTGCCGCTCCCGAATGCTCATCCTCTCGTTTTCCGCCACGAAGGAGAGAATTTGCAGCACGAGGTCTGCGATGAATTTCCCCATCAGGTCGCTGTCGCGGGCGCGCGTGTCCAATAAGTTCATGTCGAGCACGACGACGTCGCACTTCGCCGTCTTGGTGATGTAGCCCCATTCTTCGAGGATCATGGAGTAATTGCGCCCCAAGCGGTCGATGGACTTCACCACGAGCAGGTCGCCCTCTTTGAGACGCCGCCGCAGCCGTAAATAGTTCTGCCGCCCGAAGTCTTTCCCGCTCTCTTTGTCGGTGAACACGTTTTTGTCCGGAACGCCGAATTCTTTGAGTTCCGCGAGCTGGCGGTCTAAATTCTGTCCCTTCGTGGAGACCCGCGCATAGCCGAAGATCATAGTTACCCTCCGAAAAATATTAAAAAAATTAGTGAAAAAACCCACTAATTTTAATTTTTACATAAAATTTCCGAAAATGTATACCTTTGCGGACAAAAAAGTGATGAAAAATTCTTGACAAGAAAGGTCGAAAAGAATATATTAGTGGTGGTATCGTTCTGTACTTTCGAGACCAAAACGGCTGTCCGCATAAGTATACTTTTGTGGACGCATTCGAAAAAAATCTTTGTTACAGGAGGTTTTTCAGATGGAAAAAATCAAGACATGGAGGAGATTTGCACTTGCGCTGCTCGCGCTTCTTTGCGCTTCGGTTTTGATTTTTGCTTTGACCGAGATCGCTCCCGCCGATGCCGATGCGGCGACGCCCGACCTCTCGGAGAACACGGCGACCTATCGGCTCGACGAAGAGACGATGGACCCGTGGAGATATACTGCGGGCACGAATTGGTATTGGTACAGCGAAGGGCAGCAGGGGTCGAACACGGAAAACGGTCATCTGGAACTGAAATTTACCATTACAGGGGGCGGAAAATTCATTTTCGAATGGCATTCCGACCGCTACGGAACAGACCTTGCAAATGATTATTGCTGCATTTTGACCGAGGCTACGCATACGCATACCACCGACGGCGGCACGGTCGACAAGTTTGCCACGAACGAGGCATTGACCAGAGAGGAGTCGTCGACCTCTGGCTGCAAAGATACGGGTAAACGGTACGAGCGCGAGGTCAAAGAGGGCGACGTCATCGATTTCAAGTGGACGACCGCACGCGGAACGGCGAAAGTTTATTTTATGCCGCCCGAAAATACGAGCGACCTGAAGGTGACCGTCGCCGAAGATTCCCAAGGGGGAGGGCATATCGATTGGAGCGACGCCGACGAGAAGAGCGGCACCGGGACAGACCTCCAACTTGCTCCGCAGTGGGGCAAGTCGATCACCCTCAAAGCCGTTCCCGAGGATGGATATGAGTTTACAGGGTGGACGGACGAGACGGGCGCAGCCGTCTACAACAAGGCGGAGTATGCCATCACGAACACATTCGGCGCGCGCGACCAACATTACTATGCGCATTTCCTGCAAAAAGGCACCGACCGCGTCACCCTGTCCAAAAAAGGGGAGTTAGACCAGTGGTCGGTGAGCGACCTCGAGGACGGCGAGGGCGGAAAGCGCTACACGTTGATCGGGGAAAACCATGAAGTCGGAGACGAGGCGACCCTCACCTATGAATTTATCATTCCCGAGGGCGGCGCCTATCTCGACTTCGGGTATTTCTATTCGATGGCGGGGAGGAAAACTTTCCAATTATACCTTCTCGACAGCACGACTTCTTCCTCCGGCAGCAGCCAATCGGCATTCATACCCTACAATATCCCGGTGGGGAGCGAGCAGACTCCCTTGAAGTATGTGCAGTGGATCTCTACCCCGGGTGCACACCGCATTTGGATCAGGTTCACTTCGAACAAGATCGGCGGGTTCGACAAGGACACGGATACCCTCTTTATCGATAACCCTTGCGTGCACACGAGTGAGGACATCAAGTACAGCCAGGTATCCTTTGAAATTGCCGACAGCTTCCAAGTGCAGGTGAACTACGACGGGTTGGAAGCGCCCGAAATTCTGACGCATGACCAAAGCCAAGCAACTATCCCGCTCGGCTTGACGGGCGTCGAGTTCAAAGCCGTGCAGGTGCAGGAGAAGCACACGTCCACCATCGACCCCGACCAGCAGGTCGCGATCTCCTTCCTCGGGTTCACGGGCAACTTTACGTCCGCGGACGAGGACGCGGCTTGGACGCAGACCGCAAAGAGCTTCTACTTTACCTTCTATGACCTTGAAAAGGTGGGCGTCGTCGGCATTTCCGAAAGAAAGACGAGCTCCTACACCAATTACAACCTACCGAAGTCGCAGGAAGAGACCTACGACACGCCGTTCATCCAAGCCGATTACAAGGAGGACGCGCCCGCGTTCGTCGTGAAGGCGCAGACAAAGACCGCTCCCGACCAAGAACAGGACATCGGGACGGTCGAAAACGGGCAGACCATCGACTTCCCGTTCAACCGGGAGAATACGCTGCTCCTCTACATCAAGAAATTCTCGCAAGGGGATTTCAACTTGGCGGACTTCACGTTTACGGTCGACGGCGTCGCCCAGACCGAAGAAAACCTCACGGATACGGGGAGCAAATGGTACTTTGCGGCAACGGTCAAGGCGAAGGCGACCTACGAGCTCACCTATACGCGGTCGGACGGGCAGGTCATCTGGTCGGCGGTCAAACTCTCTTTCAGCGCGCTCGAATCGGTGGAAGGGGGACTTGAAAACATCCTCGACACCAAAGACTTGACGGTGAAAAATGAAATTCAAAAATCTTCGGCGGCGTCTGAAACCTATGATTTCGCATTCGACCCCGTCAATTCGGCACCCGATCATCTCGCCTACGGACTCAGGGTCAAGGATACCTTTAAGCCCAACGGATTCGCCGATACGAAAACCATTGCTTCCCAGCTTGTGTTCACGCTGAACAACGAGAGCATCGAGAGCGGCAGCCTCACGTTCGAATTCAAGATCGGCGGGTATTTCAGTGAAGCGCTTTTGAGCCGTGTGACAAGCGGACAGCTCTGGTTCGGCACGAAACGATTCACTTCGAACAATGCCCGCGTGTATTTGGACGGCACGATCGACGGCGCGACGATGCTCGCGCAGATGCAAAAGGACGGCAATTACGCTTACAGCACGCAGGTCGTCCACGCGGAGGGCGGCTGGTTCCGCGCGAGCATCCCGATTCAAAAGGGACAGACGATTTATGTCGCGTTTCTTGCGAGTTATGACGGTACGCGCCCGAGCGATACCGTGTTTGACGACAGCTGGATAGCGGTCAGGGACGTCAATCTGGTATCGGGACTGCAAACGATCACCTTGGACGTCTCCGCGGAGCATGTCGGCTCTGCCAAAGCCACCGTGGGCGAGGACGTCTACGAGACGACGACGGAAGGCAAGCAGACGTTCACCGTCAATGCGGGCTCCGTCATCAATCTCGAAGCGCTGCTCGGCAGTAACGAGCAGTTCTACGGCTGGTCGGTCAACGGCAGGCTCGCCTCTACGGAGGCAAAGGCAAGCATCCTCGTCGAGGGCGAGAGCAATATCGTCGCCTATATGGCGCCGACGGGCACCTATTCCGCGCGCGCCGAGGGCGTATTCTATCCAACGATCAAAGATGCCGTCGAACAGGCAAAGGTCAACGACATTGTCTATGTCGTCAAGGACGGCGCCGAGATCACGGAAAGCTTTACGATCAAGGCGGGCGTCACGCTGCTTCTTCCCTACAACGACGAGGGCGGCTTCTATGAAGCGGGCACGACGGAGAACGGCGCAGACAATCATATTTCGTGGTTCCACCCCCAAAAGAAGGATACATACCGTCATCTCACGGTGTACGTCAGACAGGGTGCGAAGATCACCGTGCAAGGGACGCTCCAAGTGGGCGGTATCGCCAACTACCTCGTGGGTCAGGGCTACCAAGGACACACCTCGGGCGCGTACGCCGAACTCATTCTCGACAAGGGCAGTTCCATCGAGATCGCCGACGGCGGCGTGATGGACGTCTACGGCAGAGTTTGGGGCGGAAACGGACATGAGGGTGCGGACATGGGCACCATCGACGTCGCTTTGGGCGGCAAGCTCTACGAGCCCTTCCTCATCCTCGACTTCTCGGGCGGCAGCAATACGTTAAGCCTCTTTGAGAGCGGGCAGACGCCGTTCAAGCGGTATGCGATGGTCAACATCGAGGTGCCGTTCACCGTGCACTACGGCGCACAGCTGTGGGGACATGCGAGCCTCTATGCCTCTTCCCTGAGCATGCACACCTCCCTCGACCAGCCCTTCGTCTCCTATGATATGGGAGAAGGGAGAGGCGGCGACGGCACGGGCGCGAATACCTTCGTCATGCTCGCAAACGGCGCGAGCGTGACCGTCACCTACAACGGCGCGAAGATCGCGGAAAATGCCGCCGCGAACGGCACCGAGGGCATCGGCGAGACGACGATGAAGTTCGAGGGCGGCGCGACGTTCTGCGACATGCGCTTCTCGGCAATGGGATTTACCGTCCCCACGACGGGGGTCTACTTCTCCATTCCCTATAATTTCCAAGTCGAAATGAACGACTTTGCGGTTCCGCAAGGCGACGTTCACGCACAGTACGAGACCAAGACGGACTTCAAAGTCATGCCGGGCGCCTCTGTAAAGGTCGGCGCGGGTGCGACGCTCACGCTGAATGCCAATGTCTATGTGTACGACGGACTTGTGCAGACGGGCATGAGCGGCAAGAGCTATCCCTCGGCAGAGCAGCTCAAAGCGGTGGGCTACAAAACGAACGGAACGCTCATCGTGGACGGCACGCTCGTCCTCGGCACCAAGACGCCCGTGCCCAAGTTCGAAATTCTCGGCTCCGGAGGCGGGGATGAGGACCTCACCCCGCGCCCCGCGACCTTCCTCGGCGTCGTGCAGACGTCGGGCTCCACGGGCAAGATCGTCGTTCCCGCGGGCGCGACGGTCAAGGGAACGATCGTAGACGGCGCAAATGCCGCTTACGACTGCAACTATGCGGCATACGAGAGCTCCATGCGCCTCTATGACAAGGTGCACGGGTGCCTGACGGCGATCCCCGCGGGCGACGACAACAAGACGGAAAAGGAGATGACCTTCTCCGCAACGTGGACGGCACAGGACAACAACTCCAAGTGGACGCTCGAAGGCGTCTCGACCACGTACGAAAGCGGGAACGGGCAGCACGCTGCGGACGCGCATAAGACGCCCGTGACGACGAATCTTCCCAATGCAGAAGGCATGATCGGCTCGTGGAAAATCGACCATACGGAGCATCATGCGAGCGCGGAGACGTGGCAATACCGCGATACGGACGGCACGGCTTCCGCGGGCGGGCACGAAGAACTTCACCGCTACTGCGACGAGCTCGGCTGCGAAGAGCAGGAGACCCGCTATCTTCTCGGCACGCCGGAAAACGGCGAGATCGGCAACTTTGTCTACCGCGGCACCGCGTTCTTGGCGGAGGAGCTCGTCCAACTCTTCAAAGAAAATTATGCCGGCTTTAATTTCCAATATCTCGGCTTTGACGGCGCAAGCAAGGACGTGACCGTCTCGGCGAGCGACGTCGGCACGCATATCGAGGTCTCGGCGGACGGCTATACCGTCACCGTCACGCTCTCGGAGGGCGCGTACTTCCTGCAAGACGGGCAGCTTGTCGATCATTTCACGTTCAAGTGGAGAATTTCTGCCTTCGATCTGGGCGAAGGATCGGCTGCAAATGCCGTTCTCGAAGCCTTGTCGAGGGTCTACAACGGCACCGATACGACGATCGGCGTGCAGTCTGTCACGGCGCACCTTCGGGAAGGGTCGGGAACGCCGCTCACGGCGGAGGATTACACCGTCTCCTACGAGGGCGACAAGATCAACGTGACCGAAGCGGGCGTCACCGTGAAGATCAACGGACAGGGGAACTATACGGGCACGCTCGAGCTCACCTATCGGATCACCCCGAAAGCGATCGTGCTCACGCTCGACAAACAGACCGCCGATTACAGCGGGAACAAACCGTCGGTGGACCAAAGTGCCTATTCGGTGAACGGGGACGCGGAAACGCTATTTAAGGCGGACATCGCAAAAGGGCTCACCGTGACGGTCGACTTCGCCGAATCTCCCGAAAAGTGGGACGCGAAACTGTATGACCTTACCGTGACGCTCGGCGGCACGGGCAAGGACAATTATTCCCTCACCGCTGACGGCGCGGGCAAGTTCGAGATCGCGAAAAAAGACCTCTCGGACGGCGTTATTGCGCTCTCCGAAGAAAGCATTGTGTACGACGGCAATTCGCATGAGCCGTTTGCGGGATTCACGCTCGCGGGCTTCGCGGCTCTCGCGCAGGGGACGGATTACACCGTCACCTACGAGGGCGACAAGATCAACGTGACCGAAAGCGTCACCGTGAAGGTCACAGGCTCGGGCAACTTCAAGGGCGAGGCGACCAAGACGTTCAAAATCACCGCGCGCAACATCGCGGACGGGAAAGAAGGCGCGATAGTGCAGACGCCCGACGGCGGGTTCGTCTATAAGGGCGAGGCGTGGACGCCCGACATCAAAATTACGATCGCAGGCGTGCAGGGCGCGATCGCGAAGGACATTTGCTACACGCTCGGCTACGAGAATAACGAGGCTGCGGGCACGGCGACGGTCACCGTCACGGGTACGCACAACTTCAACGGAAGTTTCGAGCTGAACTTTACGATCGCAAGAAAGACGCTGACGATCAAACCGGAGCCCAAACATTCGCCGAAGGGACAGGATCCCGTCGCGCTCACCGCAACGGCAGAGGGACTCATCGAGAAAGACAGAGCTCAATTCTTGGAAGAGATTGTAAAGATCTATCGTCTCTCCGTCGGTGTGAGCAAGGATTCCGATGAGGGCACGTACGACATTACCGTCGTCATCTTGATGAAAGATTGGGGAAGCTACAGCGTCGTCGCGGGGGATGGCAGCAAACTCTATACCGTCACGCCCGCCGTGTTTGCGAACGTGAAGTTCCCCGAAGCAAACAGCAGTGTCTATAACGGGCAGGTGCAGAAATTCGAAGTCGTTCTCGGAGCTCCCGCAGAGGGAACCGATGGACAATTCGGCGATGTGACGTATACCTATACGTTGCTGGGAGCGCCCGCACAGGAGATGAAGAATGCGGGCACATATCTCGTAAAAGCGCACGTGACGTTCACGACGACTGATCAAACGCAATACGAGACGGAGATCGAAGGGCAGTTCACGATCAATCCGAAATCGATCAACGGAGCGGAAGTCACGCTTGCGGACGGCGATCGTACCTTCACCACGAAGCAGATCACGCCCTCGGTCACGAAGGTCGAAATTGATGGGCTTACTCTGCAAGCAAATGAATATACGGTGAAATACTCCTCCAATATCAACGTCGGCGAGGCAACCGTCACCGTCACGGCGAACGAGGGGAACTTTACGGGCGACGCGACTGCAACGTTCACGATCACCGCGCGCGATCTCTCCCATGCGAAAATCACCGTTGCAAACGGCAAACTGACCTACAACGGCGGCGAGCAGCAGCCTGAAATTACGGTCACGCTCGAGATCAACGACGAGACGGTTACGCTGAGCAAAGACGACTTCGATGTTCAATATTCGAACAACACGCACGTCGGCAAGGCGACCGTCACCATAAAGGGAAAGACCAATTACGCGAACTCCGCCACCAATCAGGAGGCGTTTGAGATCGTGAAGAAGGAAATCGAAATCAAACTGAGCGAGCAGACCTTCGAATATGCGGGCAGTGTTGTTCCCGATCTCAGCGACAGCGCATGGACGGCGGCGCCGGGCGCGGTCTGCGAAAAAGATGAACTCAACATCGTTCTTTCGCTCACGAAAACGCATGCGGGAAAATGGGACGTCGGAACATATTCCGAGGCGATCGAGGGCGCTTGGACGAATAGCGACTATCAGGTGAATTTCGTAAAGGGCACGCTCAAAATCACGCCGAAGGCGATCACCGTCACCATCGGGGATCACCGCAGCCAATACGGCGACGAGTACGAGGACGCGACGTTCACGGTGGAGCCGTCCGCCCTCGCCGAGGGCGATGATAAGAGCGTTCTCGGCGTGACGCTCACGTGGGAGGGCGCCTCCGGCGATATCCGTCTCACCCCCGGCTCCTACTATATTTCGGGGCAGGCAGACCCCGACTGCGGCAACTATACCGTGACGTTCACGGGTTCCCACGGAACGTCCGGTACATATACCGTCGACCCGCGCGAGGTCACCGTCAAGATTCTCCCGCAGGAAGAGATCTACGACAACAAAGAGTTCTCCGTCCCGCAGGAGCAGGACAGCGGCTGGACGGTGGAAGCCGGGTCCATCCTCGACGGCGAGGACCTCAACGTCACGCTCGAAAAAGATCCGGGCACGGCTGTCACGAAGGAGGGCTACACCATCCGCGGCAGATCCGCCAACCCGTACTATCATGTGACGTGGCAGGACGGAACGTTCACCGTCAAACCGCGCCCCGTGGTCGTCCTCATCCGCGACCAGAGCGCAATGTACGTTTACGATCATACCTATGCGTTCGACGAGGATCTTTGGACGCTCCTTACGGACGAGGGCAGACTTGCGGAAAACGAGGAGAAAGACATTCTCGGCATCACGCTCTCCGTCGGGGAACTTACGAACGCAGGGAAGTATGCGATCTCCGGCGCGGCGGGCAATGAAAATTATACCGTCACGTTCCGCGGCAGCTACGAGGGAGACACAGAAGAACTCGTCGGAAAAGCGGGCGTCTATACCGTAGAGAAGCAGGACGTCAGCGGAGCGGCGCTCTTCATCCTGCTCGTGGGCGACGGCGGCACCTCGGACGGCATGACCGTCCATGCAAAATTCGCGGGCAAACCGCTGGCGCTCACAAGCACGGTCACGGTCTTCGAAGGGCAAACGCCGCATTCGCTTGCATCGACGCTCGACCGCGAATCCGTCGCGGAGATCGGGAACTTCGACGTCAAAGTGACCGTTGTGGACGACAACTATTCGGGCGAAGCGGTGTTCCTCGTCATCGTGACGGATGAAGTCGGCTATACGAAGAACCTCAAAGATACGCTCGCCCGCCTTGCGGAGCTCGCCGAGGGGCTCGACGCCGAGCATCTCACGACGGACGATTACGGTACGCTCGTAGAGATCTACAACGCGCTCTCCGCGCTGACGGACGAGGAGCGTTCGGTGGGGGCAGGGGAACTTGCCCGGTACCAGGCTTATGTGGACGCATGGGAGCAGCTCACGGACATCGATGACGTCATCAAGACGGCGGAGGAGATCGCGAACGCGCCCATCAAAGCGCTCTTCGGTGCGGCAGCCACGCTTACCGCGCTTGCAGCGCTCGCCTATATCGTAAAGAAAGGAGGGAGACTGTAATGAAAAAGCTGTCGGTCATCGCGATCGCAATGGTATGCCTTGGGATCCTCACGGGTTGCGCAACGCTTTCCCCCGACGGGCTCCTGGGCGAAATGGGCGACCTTTCGACGCCTTCCGCCGAGACGCCCTTATCCCTCGTCATGGAAAAATATGAAAAACTTCCCGACGCCGTGACCGTCGTGCAGCACATCGAGATCTCGCAAGGGGATATCGTGCAGTACGACAGCGCCAAAACGTTCGCAAAAGAGGGGAGCGTCTATACGGTGACGGGCACGGTCAAACAGCTCAACTCGCTCGCCTCGGGCGCCGCGGAGGAATATACGGTAACGTCGGTACAGGAGACCCGCAACGCCGGGGAATTCTCCGTGCGGCTGAACATGAACGAATTGTATTTCTCCCCGGCTCCCACGTTTGAAAACGGAGTGCTGGAAGGCAGGGTCAAGGACGACAGCGTCGAGACGGTGTTTGCGATCTCGGAGAATCTTCCCGTGAGCGCCCGTCCGCACGGCTTGAAACTGAGAATAGAAACCGACGAAACGCATGTGACGGGGATGAATATCTCCTACGACTCGAAGAATTCGACGGTGAACATCACTTTAACGTTTGTATATTAAAAGGAGAACGCTATGACGTACTGCTATCAATGCGGCCTATCCTATGCGGATGATGTCGCAACTTGCCCCCGCTGCCATTGCGCGACGGTGCGATTCCCCAACTATTCGGACTACGCCGCCTATGCGACCTACGCGACCGCCGCGATGTATAGCGGCTATCCTCAGACCGTACAGCCGGGGATGCAATGGCAACAGCCGGGGGTGCAATGGCAACAGACGCAGATGCCTCAGCCGCAGGTTCCTCAGACGCAGGACCCCTTTCAAACGGGTCGGGTCGGCGCAAAGGAGGTCGTTCGGGTCGAAGGGCTCTACAAAAGATACTCCCGCAAAGCGAATTGGGCTGTGACGAATGTCTCGTTCAACTGCTATGCGGGCGAGATCGTGGGGCTTCTCGGGCACAACGGCGCGGGAAAGAGCACGACCCTAAAGTGCCTCGAAGGCATGCTGCCCTTTGAAAAGGGGAAGATCACCATCGCGGGATACGATATCCAGAAACAGGCGGAACAGGCGAAAGCCAACATGGGGTTCGTCACGGATAACCATGCGACTTTCGTGAAGATGACGGGGTTGCAGTATATCAATTTCATGGCGGACGTCTATGAAGTTCCCACCGAGCTCCGCTCCAAGCGGCTTGCCCGCCTCGAAAAAGTGTTTCAGCTCGGGAAACCCATCGAGAATCTCATCTCGTCCTATTCGCACGGGATGCGGCAAAAGATCTGCATGATGGGGTCGCTCATCCACAACCCCAAACTGTGGATCCTGGACGAGCCCATGACGGGTCTGGACCCGCGGACGATGCGGGCAGTACAGAATTTTATGTACAAGTACGTGGCGGAAGGCAATTCCATCATCTTCTCGTCGCACGCGTTGAACACGGTCGCAAAACTGTGCGACAGAGTCGTGCTCATCCGCAAGGGGGAGCAGGTCGACCAGCTCAACGTCAAGCAGATCTGCGCCGCGAACCCCAATTTTGATTTCGAGGAGTATTTCTTACGCAATGAACGACAGGAATGAAGCGCTCCGCAGCCGTGACGCGGCAGCCGTGGGCGAAATGAAAAAAGCGGGCGGAATCAAGTTCCGCACGGTAAAAGCGCTTCTCCGGAAGGGGAGAGAGGAGCGGCGTTCCATGTTCAAGGCGGGACAGTTCGATATTCTCGGCTTTCTTTTGCGCCTTGTCCTTGTCGCCGCGATCGTTGCGCTCTTTGTCATCTTCTTCGGGCAGTTCGTGGAAGTGTACGTCACCGTCAAGACGGGCGGGAGACCCGACGTGGTCACGCGTTCGACAGAACTGCTCACGATGCTCTATACCGCGGTCATCGTGGGGATGGTGATCGGAGGGATCAGTCAGCTCGGGCGGGAACTCTTTACCGCAGACGACATGAAGATCTTCTCCGCGATGCCCATCAATGCGCGGACGCTGTTCGTGGCAAAACTCATTTCCATTTATAGGGGACAGCTCGGCATCGCCCTCGTCGCCGTTCTTACGGTCAATGCGACGTTTGCCTGGAAGGTCGGCGTGACGCTTGCCTTCTGGCTGCTCTCGGTGGGCATCTGCTTTTTGCTCCCGCTCATCACGATCGGCATCGCATCGGTGCTCGTCCCGCTCTTCCAGGTCATCAAGCGGTTTCTGCGGGAGCGGTTCGCCATCACCTTTATTTTGGTGACGGCGCTCCTCGGGGCGGGATTTTGGGTGTATTCCATCATTCTGAACGGCGTGAAGCAAATGCTCGTCGGCGACTCTTTGCGCTACTTCTTCAACGAACAGGTCATGAACGTCATCGGCAAGGTCTGCGCGTGGCTGTACCCCGCGCGGTGGTTTGCGAACATCATGACGGGCAGCGAGTTTGTGTGGAGCTGGATAGGGCTTGTCGTTCTCGCCGTCGTGTGTATCGTTCTCTCCATGCTCATCATCAAGGGCATTTTGGGAAGGGCGTTGCAGGCGCGCAACCAAGGCGTTTCTTCTTCGATGCTCAAATCGACCTATCTCGCCGACCGCGGGAACAAATTTTCCGCGCTGCTCAAAAAGGAGTTCTTGCTCATCTTCCGCACCCCCTCCTACATGTTCTCCTATTTTTCGGTGGCGTTCATCATGCCGCTCATGGTCTACTTCTGTATGGACGTCGGGGCGTCTTTGGTGGAAAATCTCGTGGGACTCGATTGCGGGTTGGAGCTCGCGCTCTTCCTCACCGTTCTGTTCGGAGCGCTCACCAATACCTTCTGCGCAACGAACATCAGCCGCGACGGGGAAATGTTCTATACCGTGAAGGCAATGCCGCTGAACTTCAAAGCGGTGTTCCTCTCGAAGGTCGTCCTCTGCCTCATCGTCGCCGCCATCTCGCAGATCGCGTCCGCCTTTCTTCTCTATGCGACGGGCAACGCGAGATTCTTCGACGCGGCATTCATCGCGGTCATCGGCATTCTGTTCAGTTTCGTCAATATCGCCATCGCAACGCGGTATGACTTCAATCACGCCAAGTTTTCGACGGAGGACGACGGAGAGATCAAGGAGTCCTCGGGAACGGTCTCGACGGTCATCGTCATGGGCATGGTACTCTCCTTTGCCGTCGGCGGGCTGGTCTTTGTCCTGAAGATCATGTCGATGCTCCGGCAGTTCGAGTACGGCTATCTGACGTACATCCTCGCAAGCGGGCTTGCGGTCATTGCTACCTTGCTCGCGGGGTTCTATCTGTTCTTCCGCTTGCGGCGGAAATATTATGAATTCTCGGGAGGTGGTATCTGATGCGAAAGACGATCATTGCGCTCATCCTGGTGCTTCCGATGATCTTTGTGCTCGTCATTTTCTCATCCGTCAATCTCATCAGCCTCGGCGTCCCCGTCCCCGTGACGGGCATTACGATCAGGTCGGAGGATGCGGACCAAGACGGAACGATCGTTCTGGATATGGCGGATAAGCTCGACCATACCGTCTCCGTCGAAGTATCTCCGAGCAATGCGACGAACAAGGGTTTCACGCTCGGTTCGAACAATGAAAAGGTCGTAGAAGTGACGCAAGAGGGGAAGATCGTCCCCAAGGGAGAGGGCACGGCGGAGATCGTCGCGACGAGCAACGACAAGAGCTTTACGGACTCCATGACCGTCGTCATCTACTCTACGGAACCCTATGATTTCGATTTTACGCTGTACCGTTCAACGGACGGGGCGGCGGAAAATCTGCTCACGGAGACGGAAGAGGGCTATACCGCGACGGTGCCCACCGGTACCTATTCGTACGGGATGTCCATCTACCCGATCGAGTACACACAGTACAAACTCGAAGCGGGCAGCGACTCGTATGCGACGGAGTATGCGGAGATCGAGCGCGGAACGAAAACCATCTTTCTTCCGTTCACGGGTGAGGCGGTCTTTGACGTCTACGCGGTGGACAGCCATGGCGACGCGACCATCCGCAAGCAGGTCAAACTCAATGTCACGAAGCCCGCGGTCGCGGGGGAGACCGAAAAAGAGGTCGTCGCGGTCGTCAACGGCGGCGCCGTGTACGCGGATTCGGACGGCAACGGAATTTTTGCGGACGATGTGGACGGGAGCATGCAGCTTGCCCGCGGCACGACTGCGATACAGCTCTGCGTCGAGAGCGCGGGCGGACGTCCTTCCTTCGAATCGAGGGATGCGAATCTTGTGGAGACTGTGGGTCAAAGCGGGCAATACATCCTCATGATCGAATTCACCGAAACCGATGTGGACGAGATCGCCGCGACGATCACGGCGTTCGGCAAGCGGATTCCCTTCCTGTTCTCCTTTGTCGATTTCACGTTCTCCGTATTCTCGGACAGGACGATCGACACGACGGACGACGGCGGACTGCAAGTGACGATCTTCACGGGCAACGCAGTCTCCTTCTATACGGTCGCGTCGGGAGGCGCGAAGGGCGTCGACTATACGTGGGAATTTACCGGTTCGCAGTCGTATTTCCAAGAAGAGGACGGCGTCGTCACGATCACGGCGCAGCGGGGCGGCGAATTCGACCTCAGCGTCACCGCACGTTACGGCGAGGCGGAGCCGATCACCAAGACGATTCACCTCATCGTCATCAACAAGATCAGCGCCGTCAAGATCAACAACGACGTCAAGGTCGACCTCGCGCAGTGCTATACGGTCGCAGGCTGGGTTTACGGCAATTCCTTCAAACTCACGGAGAATGTCTATCCGCTCGCCATCTACATCTACAATGCTTCGGGCGTGGTGGACGTTGCGGGCGAGGACATTGTATATTCCGTGGACGACGATACCGTCGCCGAAGTGGATACTTCGAGCGGTTCGCCCGTTCTCGTTCCCAAGGGAACGGGGAAAGTGACGGTGACCGCTGCCTGGAGGTGGAATGCCGCGCTCCATACCGATGTGCAAGCCACGCTGACGCTCAACGTGGTGAAGGATGCCGTCGCCGTCAAGAACGCGCCCGAACTTGTCAAGGCGACCGATGACGGGCGTGCCGTCGTGCTCACCGAGAACATCAAACTCGGCACCGATGCGAGCGGGAAAGACTTCTCCATCGACGAACGGCTGGCGGTGCTCAAAAACCATCGCGCGAAATCCACCTATAATGTCGAATGGTATAAACACACTTCGGATCCCCTCACCGAAGCCGATGCCTATATCTCGTATGCGCTCGAATTTACGAACGACGTCTACGGCAACGGCAAATCGATCGACGCGGACAATTATACGCATGCCCACGACGCGAACGGGAAGCCGCTCCTCGACCTCTACAAGGGTCCGCTCTACTTCGTCAAGTACAAGCAGACGGCGAGCGTCGCGGCACAGGATAACTGCGCCTTCCTTCTTCGCACGGACGGCGTCAAGCTGTACGGCGTCAATCTTCTCGGCTGCTCGGATTCCTCTCTCGAAAACGAGAACGGCGAGTACGACCTCACCAACCTCAATCTTGTCGGCACCACGCTGGAAATCAACGCGAGCTGCGAGATCGTCAACTGCCGAATCAGCAACGGCAGGAATGTCGTGCGGGCGTACGGCGGCAACCGCGAGGGAACGAACTACTTCATCAACAGCCTCACGCAGAACAATGCGGGGGTCGACAGCGAGCGCATCCTCGTGACGATCGAGGGCTGCATCCTCTCGCAGGGCAGAGAATTTATCCTGAAAATGGGCGCCAACCGCGCGTTGCGCGCCAGCAAAGCGAACGGACGGGAGCCGCAGCTCCGCGATAAGAACGGGAGACCGTATTCCGAGCAGGGCACCTCCAATGTGTACGGCGACGGCAAGCTCTACGACGACCCTTGGTTCTATCAGCATTACGTCATGACGGACGTCACGCTCAAAGATTCCGTCGTCGAGACCAGCGGACTCTTCACCGTGGGCATCGAGAGCAACTTCGCGGGAGAATACCTGTACGAGGGCGGCGAATCCTATAATAACGGACTCACCAAGGAATGGGAGTTTTCGGGCGGCACGTCATTTGCCTCCGTCCTCCGCCTCGTGGGAGACGTCCGCCTCTACGACTGGAAAGATCTTTCGCTCGTCGACTCTTCCAGCCTCATCGAATCTCCCATCGGTGCGCTCTCCGCTTGGCTCAAACTCGACATCAAGGCAATGATCGACTACGTCTGCAAAGATGCCGCGTACAGCGACATCATCGAGACTGCGGAAGGCAAGCAATACGTGCATGGCGGAATCGCCCTCTACGGAGGCGGCAGGAACTATTCGGCGGTCGATATGTCGAAGCTCGACGCCTCGCTCAACGACTTCCTGCAAATGCGCATCAATATCTCCGTGCTCGCGGGCGGCAGCGGCGCCATGCAGCAGCAGGGGACGCTCCTGCCCAAAGCTGCGGGGACGCAGGACTTCAACTTCTACATGTACGGCAAAAACGGCGCGAACAACTATGTCAAACAGCTCTCCGACGAACAGAAGGGCTTGAAATACAAGGGCGTCCAACCGGTCTCGGCATTCTGACCGTAGGATAAGACGTACTCTCTCTTGATCGAACACGTTGCGCATCATCGGTGCAACGGCGGTGGGTTTGGAATCGCTATGAAAATGTATTTTGCAGACCGCATCATGACTTGGTCCGATGCCTTCGATGTATTCGATGAGATCGGAAGAAAGCTGTTCAAAGTCAAACCGGCGCAGGGTCGCAGAAAGCTGAAGATCTATGACCTCAGCCTGCACGGAAAGAGCGTGGCGACCATCAAGAGATGCGAGGAGATCTATCGCGGTGCAGAGATCAAGCACGGTACGCGATTCGTCTCCGTAGTCGAAAAATTTACCAACCGCCGTTTCCGCTTCTTCGACCTCGGCTTTCTGGGTTGGAGCGCGAGAGGGAATTTCGACGACGGCACGTTCGGCATCTTCGACGCCAACGACCGCACCGTCTCTACCGTCGGCAGGGAGAGCGCGCCCGGTCATCCCGCCATGCGCTGTATCGACACGCTGCCCGAATTTTATCTGCATTCTCTGACGTTTGCGCTCGCGATCGATGTGCAGGTCTCGGAAGAGGGGTGTTTCAACGGACAATAAGCCGAAAGGGTTCGGCAAAATTCAGAATTTGGGCGCGCGGCGGCATCATTTGATGCCGCCGCGCTCTTTTCTTTTCGCCGAAACCTTTGTTGATATCTTTTTCGAACTTTTTCGAGGGTCGGAGAGCGGATTTTTCAGGGGTACGAAAGAAAATTTCGGGTTCCGGAAAAAATTTTTCGAAAATTTTTAGATTTTATCAAAAAAACACTTGACAAGCAGGGGGGGGTGGTATAATTATAAGTGCCGAAACGCGAAAACTTCGTGGATAACGGCAAATAAAACTTTTTTAGGAGGAATGTATGAACACCAAGAAATGGCTCACTTTGGGTCTGACGGTCGCCCTTGCGGGCTGCCTCGGCTGGGCGGTCGCCGCCTGCGCTCCCACAGAGCCCAACAACCCGAACGACCCCGACAACCCCTCAACGCCTCACACCCACACCTTTACGGGATGGGACCACAGCGACACCGAACACTGGCGCGTCTGCCCCGATGACGGGGAAATTGACGTCTCCACCCGCGCCTCGCACGTCTTTACGAACGGCACCTGCGAATGCGGCATGAAGGAAGCGGACATCACCCCGGATGAGGGGCGCGACACCCGCAGCTTCTGGGTCGTAGGAAGCGGCGCGGGCGACCTCAGCAAGTGCAGCTTCACCGAGCTCAAATCCAACTTCAGGCTGACGAAGCAACCCAAGAAGGATGCAAACGGTTTTACCGTCTACACGACTTCTGTTTTAACGCTCTACGCAGGCGACACGATGAAGATCGTACAAGACCTCGACTGGGACGATGGTCTCGGCTACTTCGGCGTCTCCAACATCAAGAACAACGACGGGTCGTTCATCGACGGCGGCACGGGAAACATCTCTCCCGCCAAGGGCAAAGACGGAAAATACATCTTCACGGTGCGAACCAAAGCAGATATTCCATTCTCGCAGTGCACGCTCGAATTCAGACTTATCGAGCCCGTCGAGCCTCTCAAAAATACCGAGGAAATCTACATAGTCGGTCTTTTGCAATATTGCGATACCCAATGGCCGGATAATGGGAGCGTCACGGGCTGCAAAAAGCTTGATTACGACGAGGCAACGGGTGAATGGAGTATCACGCTCCGTCTCGGCGGCTATCGGGAGGGCACTACGCTTTATAAGACCGACGAGTTCAAGCTTTACAATGCTGTCAACGGGAAGTACTATCCCGACGGCACAAACAACAACAAACTTGTACGCGGCGAAGCCGACTTCACCGACCCCACCTCAAAGAAGGAATATAAGGCGAGCGGTGATTATAAGATCAGCTGGAAAACGGGGGATACCGACATCACCCTCACCAAGCTCGAACACACCCATGTCTTTGACCGCATGACTTCCGATGCGGAACAGCACTGGACGGTGTGCTGGCTCGACGATACCCAAAAGCCCGATACCACCCGTGAAGATCACCTTTGGGAAAACGATGATGACACCAAGTGCGACAAATGCGGACGGACGCGTCATGTCCATAAGTACACCCAGCAGATGTATGACGACACGCAGCACTGGATGGAATGCCCGACAGACCATGCCATCGACCCCGAACATCCCAAGACGGCGCACACCATCGACCCCGAGACCCATACCTGTGAATGCGGCTATGAGGAGCACACCCACGAATACACGAAGTGGGAGCACGACGCAAAACAGCACTGGAAGGTCTGCCCGAAGGACAATGAAATAGACCCCGAAACGCCCAAGGCGGAACACAGTTTCGACCCCGATACGCACACCTGCGAATGCGGCTACGAACACACCCACGAATACACGAAGTACAACTACAACGACCAAGAGCACTGGAAGGAATGCCCGACGGACGGTGTGATCGATGACGAGACGCGCGCATCGCATACATTCGACCAGGAGGGCGACAAGTGCGTCTGCGGCATGGGGAAGCCCGACTGCGACCACAGCAAGGGATATGCCTTCGAGTACGATGAACTTCCCGCGGCGGAAGCGGACGGCGGCACGCTCGATAAGTTCTGTCCCGATTGCAGGGGCAAGCAGACCGTGACCTATTCGAAGGGCTTCACGGGAGACGGAGATTTTTCCAATATAGGAACCGTGGGCGAGATTTCGGTTGGAACGTATTATTTTACGACGGGCAACAAGAGCCAGGCATTGGGCATGAAGATCACGGAAGCGGGAACCTATACGCTCACATTCGAGGAAGTATGCGACTTGGGTGAAACCGACGGGCAGCTCGGATTGGACGGTCTTACCTTCGGCACAGCCTATGCAAGCTCATTTAGCAGGGCGGCGAATTCCCTTGTCTATGGAGCTGCTGTCACGTCAAAAGCCGCTGTGAAATCGCAACTTCAAGATTATGCCGTAAAAGTCAACGAAAAGAATGTTGCAACAACCGACGATCTCGCAGGAAATCTTGTCTCGTTTTCCTTTACGGTCACGGAAGAACAGCTCCAAGCGGGAGATTTGTACGTCACCATTCAAGTCGGCGGATTTAAGGATAATGCTCATGTCTCTTTGGCAACTTCCGACTCCCTGTCCCACTTGGTGACGGTCAAAAAGGACTAACGCTCATACATTCCCTTCTTCAATGAATTTTGGGAGCACGGGGGTCACCCTGCGTTCCCCCCCCCACAGGGGGGAACTTGGGTTTCCGCGCTCGCGTGGGCGGCAGGGACCGCCGCACGCCCCCTCGCGGATGCCACCGCTCATGTCGCGCCGCCGCTCACAGTGCACTGCACTGTTGAGCGAGAACTGCGGCGCTCCACCCGAAAGGGGAAGGGAGATGAATAACACTGCGAAATATCGCAACAACCCCGCGCGGCGGCTTCGAGAGAAGCCGCCGCGCTTTTCTATTCTCAAAATAAAGGAAAAAGCAAAAATCACACTTTTTGCTTTTTCACCCTATATGCGCACCACGGTACGCACACTGTCCGATGAAACATCTAATCGGAATCAAGTCAATTAAGGCATACACGTTTATTCGCTCGACGAAAAGATTTGCGTAGCAAAGATTTTCGCCGAAACTATTTCCTTGTCGCCGCATAGGATGAACAACGGTCATCAAGGGGGGAGAGCATGGGAAAATATTTCGGCACGGACGGTTTCCGCGGGCGGGCGAACGAACGGCTCACCGCCATTCATGCGTTCCGCGTGGGGCGCTTTCTCGGCAGATATTTCGCAAAGGGCAAGGGCGGCAGAGCGCGCATTCTCGTCGGCAAGGACACCCGCCGTTCCTCCTACACGCTCGAATATTCTCTGGCGGCGGGCGCGACCGCCTCCGGCGCGGACGTCTATCTTCTGCACGTGACGACGACGCCCTCCGTTGCCCGCCTCACGCGGACGGAGGGCTTCGACTGCGGCGTGATGATCTCGGCGAGCCACAATCCCTACTCCGACAACGGCATCAAACTCTTTTCGGCGGCGGGCGAGAAGCTCGGCGACGACGTGCTGCGGCTTGTCGAGGAATATCTCGACGGCGGCACGCTCCCGCTCGCCGTGGGCGAAGAAGTGGGCAGGACGGTAGACTTTGTTTCGGGCAGGAACCGCTATCTTGCCTATCTTCTCTCCCTGCCGCAGGTGGGGTTCCGCGGCATGCGCGTGGGGTTGGACTGCGCCAACGGCAGCGCGTTCATGATCGCTAAAGCGGTATTCGACGCGCTGGGCGCCGAAGTCTTTGCCATCGGAAGCTCGCCGAGCGGCGTCAACATCAACGAGGGCTGCGGCTCCACCCACCCCGAGGCGCTCCGCCGCCTCGTGCAGGAGCACGCTCTCGATGCGGGCTTCGCCTTCGACGGGGACGCCGACCGCTGCATCCCCGTGGACGAAAAGGGAAATATCCTTTCGGGGGACGCCGTCCTCTATCTCTTTGCGCGCGCCATGAAGGAGACGGGGGAACTCGGCGGCGGCGGAGTCGTCGCGACGCGCATGAGCAATACGGGGCTCGAAAAGAGCCTCGCCCGCGACGGAATCCCCGTTTTCAGCGCCGAGGTGGGGGACCGCTTCGTCTATGAGGAAATGGTCAGAAGGGGAAGCGTGCTCGGCGGCGAGAGCTCGGGACACATCATTTTCCGCAAGTTCTCGACGACGGG
The DNA here is from genome assembly GCA_947625385.1 of uncultured Clostridia bacterium. Taxonomy (GTDB): domain Bacteria; phylum Bacillota; class Clostridia; order Christensenellales; family Borkfalkiaceae; genus Gallimonas. The sequence continues at coordinate 34,074 of CANQOB010000008.1, read as the reverse complement.
CGACGGCATTCTCACCGCGCTCAAGATCATGGAACTGCTCGTCTTGCGCAAGTGTCCGCTCTCCGTCCTCCTCGAAGGGTATCGCCCCCTGCCCCAATGCCTGAGGACGGTCTTTGTCAAGGACAAGAGCGTCGCCTCCTCCGCACGCGTCCAAAAAGCCGTTGCCGAGGCGGAAAAGATGCTCGGCGGCGGACGGGCGTTCGTGCGCGCTTCGGGGACGGAATGCGCCATCCGCATCCTCACCGAGGGAGAATGCGGGCTTGCCGACGCCGCAGACCTCATCGAACGCGCTGTGCGCGCGGAGGAACTCTGAATGTGCGGCATCGTCGCTTACGTCGGAAAAAGGCAGGCGGCGCCCGTGCTCCTCGGCGCGCTCGGCGTGCTCGAATACCGCGGATACGATTCGGCGGGCATCGCCGTGGCGGGGAAAACGTTCACCCTCGTCAAGCGCGCGGGCAGGGTGAAGGAGCTCGGCACGGGCGAGTCCATCGAGGGGACGGCGGGTATCGGTCACACGCGGTGGGCGACCCACGGCGCGCCCACTGCGGCAAATGCACACCCGCACCGCTTCGGACGGGCGGTCATCGTCCATAACGGCATCGTGGAGAACGCCGCTTCGCTCAGAGCGGAATGCCTTGCGCGCGGGGAAGCGTTCTCCTCGGAGACGGACAGCGAGGTGATCGCGCACCTTCTCGACCGATACTTCGAAGGGGATCTCGTTGCCGCTCTCCGAAAGACCGCCTCACGCCTTTTCGGTTCCTATGCCATTGCCGCCATGTGCGGCGGACGCGAGATCGCCCTTGCAAGGCGCGCAAGCCCGCTCATCGTCGGCGTAAGAGAGGACGGCGTGATCGCCGCCAGCGACCTTGCCGCGCTCGCCGAAAAGGGAACGAAGGCGTACGCCTTGCAGGACGGAAATTTTGCGCTGCTTTCGGACGGCGGCGTGCACTTCTTTGCGGAAAACGGGGAGGAAATCTCGCTCGAACCGCTCGATTTCAAGGGGGAAGAGGGCGTTCCCGCAAAGGGCGGATATCCGCACTTCATGCGCAAAGAAATGTTTGAAATTCCCGCTGCAATCGCAAATTCTTCAATAAATTATGATAGTTTCGCGGCAAAAATCGACCTTAACAGAGTACTATGTCAGACAGAGTACATCACATTTTTGGGCTGCGGGACGGCGTATCACAGCGGACTGTGCGCAAAGTTCGCCGTGGAGAGACTTGCCCGTGTGCGCGCATGCGCATGTCTGTCCGGCGAGTACCGCTACGGCGACCCCATCGTAAAGCGGGGCGAACTTGTGGTCGCGATCTCCCAGAGCGGGGAGACCGCGGATACGCTTGCGGCGGCGCAGCTTGCCAAGGAGCGCGGCGCGCTCGTCCTCGCCGTCACCAACGTCGCCTATTCCTCCCTTACGCGCATCGCCGACTATGTGCTTGCGACAGGCGCAGGGCGGGAGGTCGCCGTCGCCGCAACCAAGAGCTTTTCCGCCCAGCTGTGCGTGCTCTTCCGCCTTGCCTTATCGCTTGCGGCAGCGAAGGGCAAGCGGGCGGATTTGCGGGGATTGGGCAGTCTCCCCGTGCTCGCGGAGGCTGCTCTTTCCGCCGCCGAACAGACAAAGGGGTGGGCGCAGGACTTTCTCGGGGCGAAGTCGGCGTTCTTCCTCGGGCGGGGCGCCGATCTCGCGCCCGCCATGGAGGGAAGCCTCAAACTCAAAGAGATCTCCTATCTCCCGAGCGAGGGATACGCCGCGGGCGAGCTCAAACACGGACCGCTCGCCCTCGTGGAGGAGGGGACTCCCGTCGTCGCCGTGCTCTCGTCGCGCGGCATTGCCGAAAAGACGATGAACGCCGTCCATGAGACGGCGGCGCGCGGAGCGAAGGTCTTTCTCGTCACATCGCTCGAAGAGGCGTGCGGGGAAAAAGGATTGGCGGGAAGCGTGCTCGTTCCCGACTGTGGGGAGGTATTTTCGCCCGTTCTTACGACGATTCCCCTCCAAGCGCTCGCCTACTTCGTCTCCCTTGCCCGCGGGTGCGACCCGGATATGCCGAGGAATCTCGCGAAGTCGGTGACGGTGGAATAAGAGTTTCGGCGAAAATCTTTGCTGGCGCAAATCTTTTCGTCGAGCGAATGGGCGGTGGCGATGAATATACAAAAAAATGCGGCGAGGTGCGCCGCATTTTTGAGTTTTTTCAGATGTTCTTCGGTTTTTTCTTCCGGTAGGAGATTTTGAGAAGGAGCGGGGTCAAAACGGAGGAGGCGAGGATGATGATGAACACGAAGGGATAGATCGCGCCCGAAACGAGTCCTGCCGCCACGCCGCGCTCCGTACAGATGAGCACGACTTCGGCGCGCACCATCATGCCGAGTCCCGTCCGCGCGCTGTCCGCCCACGAAAAGCCGCACAGCTTCGCCCCGGCGCCGCAGCCGATGAATTTCCCCGCCAGCGCCGCGATCACGAACACGAACCCGAAGGCAATAAAGGAGGGCGTGATGCCCGAGAAGTCGAGATTCATGCCGATAGAGGCAAAGAAGATGGGGGAAAAGAAGAGATAGCCCATCGTGTCCACCTTTCCCTCGACATAGGGCGTCTCCGAGAGCGTCCCGCCGAGCAGGATCCCCGCGATATAGGCGCCCGTGATGTCGGCGACGCCGAAGAACTTTTCGGCACAGTAGGCGTACACGAAACAGGCGGCAAGCGAGATGATGGGCACGCGGCGGTTGTGGGGGGCGCGGCGCTCCATGAGATCGAAGAGCTTGCGCAGTCCCACGCCGAGGGCGATCGCGGCGACGAAAAAGATGACGATCTTGATCGTGACCATGGCGGCGTTGGGATGGAACCAATCCCAACCGGTCTCTTCCCCGTTTCCCGTAAAGCCGGAGAGCACGGAGAGGATGATGATGCCGATGACGTCGTCGATGACGGCAGCCGCGACGATGGATGTCCCCATCACGGTGTCGAGTTTGCCGAGTTCTTTGAGGACGGCGACCGTCACCGAGACGGAGGTCGCCGTCAGAATCGCGCCGTAAAAGAGCCATGAAAGAACGCCCGAGCCGGGCAAAACCGAACGGAAGAGATAGGCGACGAGCGTGCCGAGCCCCATGGGGACGATGACGCCCAAAAGGGTGATGACCACGGCGGCGAGCCCCGTCCGTTTCAGCTTTTTGAGGTCGGTGCCGAGCCCCGTCGAGAACATGATGAGCACGACGCCGATCTTGCTCATGACGGAGAGCACTTTTTTCACGTCGTCCCCGAAGAACGCATCCTGCAAAGGCTGCCACGGGATATAGGCGAGAAGCCCGATGAGCACACCCGCGACGAGCATGCCGATGACGGCGGGCATGCCCGCTTTGTGCGCGCCCAATCCCATCAGCTTGGAGAGGAGCAGAATGAGCGCGAGGGGAAGCAAAATTTCAAAAGGTTGCATGATCGATAAGCCTTATCCGGGGATGATTGGTCGGAAACCTACTCAATTATATTCCTTTCGGAGCAAATGGCAACCGATTCGACAAAATTTTTTCCCTTTGGGAAAAAGAATGCAACAGCGATCATTTTTTGAACGGATTTTTAAGCGGCAAATGCGCGCACGCGCCTCTATCCGCTTGCTTTTTGCTCCCGGATTTGTTATAATATGAAAAATGATACTTCATGACCTCCCCGTCGCGCCGGACGCGGCAAGACAGATGAATCCCGTTGTGCTCGCCTTTGTGGGGGACGCCGTCCACACGCTCTATGTGCGCAGAGAACTCGCCCTTTCGCACGGCTTTCATACGGGGGAGCTCAACCGTCTCGCCGCCGAAATGGTGTGCGCACGCGGGCAGAGCGACGCGATCGAACGCGTGCTCCCCGTTCTCACGGAGGAGGAGCAGGAGATCTACCGCCGCGGAAGGAACGCAAAAAAGCCCACCAAGAGCAAACACGCCTCCGCCGTGGACTATGCCCGTTCGACGGGCTTCGAAGCGCTGCTCGGGTTCCTCCATCTCACGGGGAGAGAGGAGCGCATCAGAGAGCTCTTGCAGATGCTCTGAAAAGGATAGAATATGCTTGTAGCCGGAAGAAATGCCGTTTTGGAATTGCTCAAAACGGAGAAAACCATAGAGAAGATCGTGCTCGAACAGGGCGCGCAGGGCACGCTCGGCAAAATTTTCGCCGAGGCGCGGAGAAAGAACGTCCGCGTGCAGTTCGCGCCGCGTTCCCTGCTCGATAAGATCAGCCCCGAAGGACACCATCAGGGCGTCGTCGCCTATACGACGGAATTCGTCTACGCCGATCTCTTTGCGCTCGGCGGCGGGGAGGAGAGCCTCATCGTCCTGTGCGACGGAATCGAGGACGTGCACAACCTCGGCTCCGTTTTGCGCGTCGCCGAATGCGCGGGCGCGGACGGTGTGGTCATCCCCAAGGCAAAGGGCGCGAGCGTGACGGACGCCGTCGTGCGGATCTCCGCGGGGGCGGCGGAGCACATCCCCGTCGCCAAAGTCCCCTCGATCAACGCCGCGATCGACAGTCTCAAAGAGCGCGGCTATTGGGTCTATGCGTTGGAGACGGGCGGGGAATGTATCTACGGCAGCAAGCTTTCGGGAAAGATCGCCCTCGTCGTGGGCGGGGAGGACAGCGGCGTGCACCGCCTCACGCGGGAGAAATGCGACGGCGTGCTCTCCATTCCGCTCTTCGGGAAGGTCAATTCGCTCAACGCGTCCGTGGCGCTCGGCATCGCCGTCTATGAGGTGGTTCGTGCAAGACTTGAAACAGCAAAAGGATGAAGCGCTCGTCGCCCTTGCGCAAGGGGGAGACCGCGCGGCGACGGAGGAACTGCTCGACCGCTATAAACATGCGGTGCGGCGGTGCGCAAGAAGGTATGCGTTCCGCGCTTTCACCGAGGCGGACGACCTCGTGCAAGAGGGCATGATCGGGCTGTACGCCGCCATCGGAGGATATTCGCCCGAGGGGGGGAAGTCCTTCAAAAATTTCGTCTATCTCTGCGTGGAGCGCAGAATCATCAGTTATCGGCGCTTTCTGAGCCGCCGCATGCCCGAGGAAGCCGTCGCGCAGTGCGACCCGGAGGAGATCTCCGAGAGCGCCGCCAACCCCGAGGATATGCTCATCGGCAGCGAAACGGACGAGGAGCTCCGTTTAAGGCTCACGAGATCGCTCTCGGACTTCGAATTCCGCGTCGTCACGATGTATCTCGAAGGCATGAGTTATGCCGAGATCTCGGAGGCGACGGGCAAGGACGTCAAGAGCATCGACAACGCCCTCGTTCGCGCCAAACGCAAGCTGCAAATCGTATTTTCTTGAAGGAGATCGTATGTCTCACCTGTCCCTGTACAGAAAATTCCGCCCTGCGACGTTCGACAAGATCGTGCGGCAGGAACACGTCGTCCGCATCCTGAAAAACCAGATCGCGGAGAACGCCGTCGGGCACGCCTATCTCTTCACGGGACCGCGCGGCACGGGAAAGACGTCGGTCGCCCGCATCTTTGCGCGCGCCGCCTGCTGCGAGCATCCCGTGGACGGCTCTCCCTGCGGAGAATGCCCCGCCTGTATCGCGCTCGCCGCGGGCTCCCTTGACATCACCGAGATCGACGCCGCGTCCAACAACGGCGTGGCGGAGATGCGCGACCTGCGCGAAAAAGTGCAGTACCCGCCCGTCTCGGGACGGTATAAAGTGTACATCATCGACGAGGTGCACATGCTCACGGACGCCGCCTTCAACGCGCTTTTGAAAACGTTGGAGGAACCGCCCGCGCACGCCATATTCATTCTCGCCACGACCGAGCCGCAAAAACTTCCCGCGACCATCCTCTCGCGGTGCATGCGGCTGGATTTCAAACTCATCCCCGAGCGCGATCTCGAAGCGCACCTGAAAGGGATTCTCGACGAGATCGGCAAGCCGTACGACGACGAAGCCGTCGCCGCGATCGCACGCGCGGGCGCGGGGAGCGACCGCGATATGCTCTCGATCGCCGAGGCGTGCATCGTCTATGCGGACAAGCTCACTTACGGCGCGGTCTGCGCCGTCCTCGGGGCGGCGGACTTCCATGAGACCGCAAACCTTTTGCGCGCCATGCTCGCGGGCGAGAGCGGGGAAGCTCTCCGCATCACGGAGAACATCCTCAAAGAGGGCAAGGCGGTGGGGGTGCTCCTCAAAGACGTCATCGAGCTGTTGAGCCGCGTGACCGTCTGCATGCTCTGCAAGGACGCGGAAAAGCTGCTCTCCCTGCCCCGCGAACTCTATGAAACGGTGCGCGCCCTCGCGGACGGCGCGGAGCGCGAAGCCGTCCTGCGGGCGACCGAGATTCTCGTGAGGCTGGAAAGCGAACTGCGCGTTTCCTCCTCCCCGCGGATCTCCTTCGAGACCGCGGTCCTGCGCGTCGCATGCCCCGCGGATGACCTCGACCTCTCGGCGCTCCGCACGCGTTTAGACAAGCTCGAACGCGAGCTCGAAGCGCTGAAAACCGCCGCACCGGCCACGGCGCCCTCTCCCGCAACGGAGATTCGTCCCGCGCAGGAGGAGATTCGTCCCGCAACGGAGGAGTTCCCCGAGGAAGAGGAGCCCGTCTTTGCGGAGGCGTATTTTTCGGACGGTCCCGTGATGCCGCCCGAAGCGCCCGAGGAGCCCGCGCCCAAGCGGGAGTCTGCGCCCGCGCCCAAGAAGGAACCCGCCGCGGAGCCCGCGCCCGCACCCAAGCGGGAACCCGCAGCCGAAGCCGCGGGAAAGATGACGGCGGAGCAGGCGTACGGTCTGTTCATGCGCAATGTCCGCAGACAGTTGAAGAACGGGGTGCTCTTCACGATGTGTTCGGAGCTTGCGGCGAGCTTCGAGGGCGAGACGCTCGTCCTCGAAACGGAGTCGCAGAGCGTGTGCAACGCGCTCAACCGCACAGAGAACAGAAAACTCATGGAGAGCGTGTTCACCCCGATGGGAATCGCCGACTTTGTCGTGCGGCTGCGCAGCGCCGCCGTCAAAAACGACCCCATCCAAACGCTTCGGGACAACTTCCCGGGGTATCCCATCGAAATCAAATAAAAGAGCGGCGAACACCGCAACAAACCGATCATCAAGCGAGGTAAACAGGTATGGCTTACGGCGGCGGCATGGGCGGCAATATGCAGAGTCTCATGAAACAGGCGCAAAAAATGCAGGAAGAGATGCAGGCGACGGAGAAACTCCTCGACGAGTGGGAGATCGTCGGCACGAGCGGGGGCGAGGCGGTCGTCGTCTACATGAACGCGAAGAAGATCATCGACGGCATCGAGATCGACCCCTCCGTGGTGGACCCGGACGATGTGGAGATGCTCGAGGACCTTGTCCTCGCCGCCATCCGCGACGGGTACGCCAAGGCGGACGCCGTCTACCGTGAAAAGATGGGCAAATTCGCGTCTCTCGGCGGGCTCGGGGGGCTCATGTAATGGAAGTCTTTATCGAGCCCATCGGAAAACTCATGAACGAGTTCTCCAAACTCCCCGGCGTGGGGAGAAAGACGGCGCAGCGGTACGCCTATAAGGTGATCTCCATGCCGGAGGCGGAGGTCCGCGCCTTTGCGGATGCCCTTCTGGACGTCAAGCGGCGCGTGCGCTTCTGTAAGATCTGCGGAAACTTCACCGAGGACGAGGTGTGCGCCGTTTGCCGTACGCGCGATTCCTCGGTGATCTGCGTCGTCAAAGAGCCGAAAGACGTCGTCGCCCTCGAAAAACTGCACGAATACAGCGGCGTATACCATGTGCTGCACGGGGTCATCGACCCGATGAACGGCGTCACGCCCAACGATATCCGCATCAAGGAGCTGCTCGGGCGCATCCGGGAGGGTGGCGTGAAGGAGGTCATCCTCGCGACCAATCCCGACGTGGAGGGCGAGGCGACCGCCATGTACATCGCGCAGCTCATCAAGCCGTTCGGCGTGAAGGCGACCCGCATCGCGCACGGCGTGCCCGTCGGCAGCGAGCTCGAATATGCCGACGAGATCACCCTCGCGCGTGCGCTCAAAGACAGAAAAGAACTGTGACGGCGATGAAAAAATCATTTCTGTGGATTCTTTTGCCGCTCCTCGTGCTGTGCTCCGGCTGCGCGCAGACCGAATACGCGGTGGATCTCGGCTTCGGGAGCGAAAACAACATAAAAACGCCGCTCGCGCTCGGCGTGTTCAGCAAGGACGGCTTGTTCGAGAACAAGGAAACCGTCAGCCTCTCCGTCGCCTGCGGCATGCTCGACGGGCAGTCGCTCGATTCGCTCATCATGTGCATCGACGGACGGGAGCCCGACGAGTTCGCTTGCGAAGCGGTCACGCTCTACGCCGCCGCGCTTCCCGAAGCCTTTGCAAACAGCATATCTCCGCCGCTCTGTGAAGCGGTGGACCCCCGCGACTTGGGAGAGGGGTGGTTTCTCCTCAAAGAGTACGCGCCCGACGAATTCGAAGGGTTTTCCGTCACGCAGTCCTTTTTCTGCGGGAAGAAATACGCCCACACCGAGGAAGTAACGCTGCCCGCGGCGCTCTTTGCGCAGGAGAGCGGCGCCTTCGAGCTGTATTTGTGCTTTGTCCAGACGGACGGCTCCGCCTGCTACATCTCGGATTGCAGAAGCGCGGGACGCCGCATCTATTATCGGGTCGGCGATTTCGTACAGCTGTCCACCTACGAGAAGCTGCTCGGCTGAGCGCGGACGGCGAAAAGTAACGCAAAAAAGGAGATTTTTATGAAAATATCCGTACTCGGCTGCGGAAGATGGGGTTCGTTCATCGCATGGTACCTCGCCCGCAAGGGGAACGACGTCACGAGCTGGGGTCCCGAAGAGGACTTCTCCTATCAGATTCTCAAACAGACGGGGCGCAACGAATATGTCGCCCTCGACGAGAGCATCCGGCTCACCTGCGACCTCGCAAAGGCGGTGAAGAGCGCGGAGATCATCGTGATCTCCATCTCCTCGCAGGGGCTGCGCGGCTTCATGAAGAAGGTCATGCACTACAACGTGAAGGACAAGATCTTTGTGCTGTGCATGAAGGGCATCGAGATCGAGTCGGGCAAGCGGCTCTCCGAAATTCTCGTCGAGAGCGGCGTTTCGCCCGAAAAGATCGCGGTCTGGGTGGGACCCGGGCACATCCAGAGCTTTGTCAAGGGGATTCCCAACTGCATGGTCATCGATTCCGCCAATGAACGGCTCAAACGCGAGCTTGCCGACGATTTCCGCTCCGACCTCATCCGTTTCTATTACGGCGAAGATCTCATCGGCACCGAGATCGGGGCGGCGGCGAAGAACGTCATGGGCATCGCCGCGGGCGCGCTCGACGTCATCTGCCCGCCCCTCAAAGGTCCGCTCATGGCGCGCGGCGCACGGGAGGTCTCCCGTCTCATCAAGGCGATGGGGGGAGACCCGCTCTCCGCATACGGGCTTGCCCACCTCGGCGATTACGAGACGACTCTCTTCTCGCCCTATTCCCAAAACCGCGCCTTTGGGGAGGCGCTCGCCAAGGGGGAGACATATTCCAAGCTCGCCGAGGGCGTGCCGACCTCCAAGGCAATGAAAGGGTTGGGGGAGAAGTACGGCGTGGACCTTCCCATCACGAATGCGGTGTACACCGTCTGTTACGGCGAAGGAGACGGGGAGACCCGCTGCCGCGAGGCGCTCGGCGACCTCTTCTCCCGTCCGACGAAAGGGGAGTTGGAGGAGTAGTTTCGCGCGAAAAGTTTCGGCGAAAATCTTTCCTGCGGAAATCTTTTCGTCGAGCGAATGGGCGTGTATGCCTTCATAAGCTCGTTGCGATTAGTCGTTTCAACGGACAGTAAGCCGAAAGGGTTCGGCAAATTGAGACGCCCACGGCGGAAGTGAATTCCGCCTAAGGCACAAAATTGAAAAGTTTCGGCGAAAATCTTTCCTGCGGAAATATTTTCGTCGAGCGAATGGGCGTTTATGCCTTAATCGGCTTGGCTCCGATTAGTCGTTTCATCGGACAATGTGCGTCCCGTGGGGCGCATATAGGGTCGCGCAGCGCAAAAGCGTGGTTTTGCTCGCGCACAGAATTTAAGAATTTCGCGCGATTTCTTTTGCTACGCAAAATAAATACGCGCGAGCGAATTTACTTTTTCGCCTCAATGGGCTTGATTCCGATTGGATGTTTCATCGGACAGTAAGCCGAAAGGGTTCAGTAACTTGTTTTGCCCATAAAATCATTAAAAAAGGAAGGTTTGCAGAGTACTATGTCAGACATAAATCCCGAAAAACCCGACGAAATGACGGAAAAAACCGAAGAAAAGCCGATGATCGTGGCTTCCACGGAGAACAACTCCGCATTGCAGGCGCGCGTCAACAAGGCATTGAAAACCGTTTCGGTCGTCCTCATCGTCTTGGGCGCCGTGCTCGTCGCGGGGTACATCGCTCTCTCCACAGCGCTCGAAACGCTCGCGGAGGAGGGGAAACTCACGGTTCCCGCCTGGGCGGAGACGGGCGAATGGGTGATGCTCTTTTTGGGCGCCATATTGCTTGCGGTCGGCATCGTTCTTGTCGTGACGGCGAAACGTCGCGAAAAGGAGGCGGACAAGCTCGCCTCGACGAACATCTTCGAATTTTACTCGTTTTGCGTCGTCGTCCGCAGCATCCGCGGCGGGGAGGAGATCGCCACGGTGCGGCTCGTGTACAAGGACATCTTCCGCAGCGCGTGGACGAAGGGGATCCTTCTCCTCTATCCCAACAGCGTGACGGTATACGCGGTCGACCTTTCCAAGCTCTCTGCGGAGGAGGTCTCGCTGCTCGAAAAGATCTTCCCGCGGAAAAAATAACAAAAAATCGCGTTTTGGCTTGAAGAAACGCTTGACAAGTCTGCCTTTTTTGTTGTATGATATCACCGTTGCCTTACGGGGGCGTAGCTCAGTTGGTTAGAGCGCTTGCTTGACATGCAAGAGGTCACAGATTCGAGTTCTGTCGTTCCCACCATCGGACCCTGTATATTGTGTCGGAACCCTCGGGTAGACCAATATGTGGGGTTTTTCTTTTTTATTTCGCGCCGAATAGGCATTTCCCTTGACTTTTTCCGGAAAATGAATATACTTTGAAGAGGAGGGACGTCTTGCAACATATTTACGATACCGCCGTTGTGGGCGGAGGAATCGCCGGCTATGCCGCGGCGCTCACCGCAAAAACGCTGCTCCTCGACTGTCTCTGGCTCGGAGAGGAGGGCTTCGGCGACAAACTGCGTCTTGCCGAGACCGTCACCGATTTCCCCGGATTCTCGGGGTCGGGGCGCGATTTTGCAGCCGCTCTGCATGCGCAGGCGGCGCGGGAAAACGTCGTCTTGACGCCCGCCCGCGCAGACGGCGTCTATGCCGCGGGGGAGGGCTATCTCATCACGGCGGGAGAGAAAACCTTTTCCGCGCGCACGGTCATCCTCGCCACGGGCGTGGAGACGCGGGGGACGCTGGAAGGCGAGCGCGATTTTCTCGGAAAGGGCGTGAGCTACTGCGCCGTGTGCGACGGCGCGCTCTACCGCGGGAAGGAGATCGCCGTTGTGCTCTCCTCGGAAAAATTCGCGGAGGAAGCGGAATATCTCGCAAAATTCGCGAAGAAAGTCACCTGTTTTTGCCTCTACCGCGGAAAAATGCCCGCGGCGGACAACCTTTTCGTCAGCGGTTTGCGTCCTCTCCGCGTAGAGGGGACGGCGCGCGTGGAGCGCATCGTCTGCGACGGGGGCGAGGTCGGTGTCGCGGGCGTATTCCTTCTGAAAGATTCCGTGCCGCCCAAGGCGCTCTGCGGCGGGCTGGAAACGGACGGCGTACACGCCGTCGTGGGGCGCGACCTCTCCACCAATCTCCCCGGGCTCTTCGCCGCGGGGGACATCACGGGACGACCTTACCGCTATGCGAAAGCGGCGGGGGAGGGCGTCGTCGCAGCCCATTCGGCGAAGGCGTATCTCTTCGCAAAATAGTCGAATGCCGTGCGCCTGCGCGCACATAAAATAGTTTACGATCGATTCGATCCCGGAGGTTTTGTCTCTTTATGGACGGCGACATAGGTTTAGTCATCGCCTTGCTCGTGCTCATCGTGCTTTCCGCCTTCTTTTCTGCGACGGAGACCGCTTATACCAGCTTTTCCGGCGTGCGGATGCGCAGATATGCGCAGAAGCGCAAGTCCGCGCGCGTCGCGCTCAAACTCAGCGAGGATTTCAATAAAGTCCTTACGACGCTGCTCATCGGCAACAATATCGTCAACATCGCCGCGGCGACCATCTCCACCATTCTCTTTTCGCATTGGATAGCGGGAGAGTGGGGACCGACCGTCTCGACGGTCGTGCTCACCGTCGCGGTGCTCATCTTCGGCGAAGTCACGCCCAAATCCCTCGCAAAGGAGGCGGCGGAGCGCTTTGCCTGCTTCATGGCGTATCCGCTCCTCGTCTGCACGTGGCTCTTTTTGCCGCTCACCTATCTCTTCGGCTGGTGGAAGAAGTTCATCTTTTTCCTCTTCGGGCTCAACAAAAAGAAGAAGGGCATCACGGAGGAGGAGTTCAAGATGATCGTCTCGGACGTGCGCGAAGAGGGGGTGCTCAACGAGACGGAGCACGAACTCATCAACCGCACGCTGCGCTACGACGAGCTGCACGTCGGCTCCTGCATGATTCCGCTCGACCGCGTCATTTTGGCGGAGGTGCGCGACAATTCCCGCGCCGTCTACCGAATCTTCCGCGAGACGAACTTTTCGCGCATTCCCATCTATAAAGGCACCAAACCGAACATCATCGGAATATTATACCGCGCGGACTTCTATGAAAATCTGCTCGCGGGAAGGCGGGATTTCGACGACCTCATCCGCCCCGTCTCCTATACGACGACGGATGAGAAGGTCTCCGGGCTTCTGGAACAGATGCAGGCGCGCCGCGAGCACATGTTCATCGTCGGCGCGGAGGGCAACGCGCTCGGGCTCATCACGCGGGAGGACATCATCGAAGAGCTGCTCGGCGACGACCTCGACGACAAGTACGATCTGACTCCGGACACCGAGCCGCTGCAACCCTTTGTCCCCGAACCCGACCCCGTCGACCCCGAGACGGTGGACGAGACGGAGGAATAGTCCGATGGATCTGCTCGTTCCCGTAGCCTCCGGCTTGGAGGCGGCAGTCAAGAGAGAGCTCGTCCGTCTCGGCTACGGCGAGTGCCCCGCCCTGCGCGGACGCCTCCTCCTCGAAGGGGACTGGGCGGACGTCGCCCGTCTCAACGTCAGCTTGCGCGGGGGAGAGCGCGTGCTCATCCGTCTCGGGGAATTTCCCTGCGCCTCGTTCGACGAGCTCTACGAAGGCGTATTTGTTCTCCCGTGGGAGGAATTTTTCACCGCACACACCGACATCCGCATCGACGGGAAGAGCGTTGACAGCAAGCTCGCCGCCGTAAAAGCCGCGGGCGGCGTCGCGAAGAAGGCGATCTTATCCCGCCTCAAAGAGAAGCTCGGCGCGTCCGTGTTCGATGAACGGGGGGAGCGCGCCGCGGTGGGCGTTTCCCTGTTCCAAGACGTCGCCACCGTCACCCTCGACACTTCGGGGGAGGGATTGCACAAGCGCGGGTACCGCGTGCTCGCCTATGACGCGACTCTGCGCGAGACGACGGCAGCCGCGATCGTGGAAGATTCCGTCTACCGCCGCGAAAAACCGTTTGCCGACCCCTTCTGCGGAAGCGGGACGTTCGCCGTCGAGGCAGCCCTGTATGCGCGCGGCATCGCGCCCGGTCTCAACAGGGAATTCGCCTTCACCCGCTTCAAATGCGCGCCGAAGGGCGTTCTCGCCCGCGCGAAGGAGGAGGCGAGGGCGGCGGAATACCGCGGCGCGATCGCGCCCGTCTTTGCCTCGGACATCTCGCCGCGCGCCGTCAAGATCGCAAAGGAGCACGCAAGGAGGGCGGGCGTCGCGGGGGACATTTCCTTCCGCGTCGGGGATATGCGGGAGCTGCGCTGCGAACTTCCCTACGGCGTCCTCGCATGCGACCCGCCCTACGGCGAGCGGCTCCGAGAGGAGGACCTCTCGGGACTGTACCGCGATCTCGCCCGAACGGTGCGCGCGCTGCCCGATTGGAGCGCCTATGTGCTCTCGGGATTCGAAGGCGCGGAGCGCGCGATGGGGCGCGCGGACAAACGCCGCGTTCTCTATACTGCGGACATCCGCTGCGGACTTTTCGTCTATTTCGGCGCAAAACCGCCGCGAAGATGTACGGATTCGATGAAAGTATGATGATTTTTCGGTGATACTCCCGAAATTCTGTTGACTTTCCGCACGGTTTCGGGGTATAATTTTGTCAAGATGAAAACAACGGAGGATGAAGAATGGAGCCCAATGAGTATTTGATGAAGTTGTTTGGATTCGCAAAGGATATGGAGAGCCTCAATTTGTTCACAGGGGCGGCAAAACTGTCCAAGACGGAGTTCCGCCTCGTGCGGGAGGTCATCATGGAGACAAAAGAGGGGAGGAACATCATCTCCTCGGAGCTGGCGCGCCGTTTGAAGATCACGCGCTCGGCGGTCTCGCAGATCGTCACCAAGCTCGAAGCGCAGGACGTCGTCAAGCGCGTCGCCGCGCCCGACGACAAGAAGATCGCCTACATCCGCCTCTCCGACCGCTGCGTCGGCATGTACAACGAGCAGTGCAACGAGGCAAACGCGCTCCTCGCGCGTGTCATCAAGGATTTCGGCGAGAAAAAGATGAATCAGCTCTTTGCTCTGTATGACGAGTTTCATCTCGCGCTCGAAAAAGTGCGCGAAGAGCAGGCTGACAAGTAAAATTCAAAAAGAGAAGATCGGAAACCTACGAACCGATTTTTAGCGGAGCAAGAAATGCTGAAACTTTCGGGTATCAAAAAGGATTATAAGGTCGCATCGGGCGCGGTGCACGCGCTCAAAGGCGTCGACCTCGAATTTCGCAAAAACGAATTTGTTTGTATTCTCGGGCAGAGCGGCTGCGGAAAGACTACTTTGCTCAATATCATCGGCGGACTCGACCACTACACCTCGGGCGACCTTGTCATCCAGGGCAAGTCCACCAAGGATTTTTCCGACCGCGATTGGGACGTCTACCGCAACCACCGCATCGGATTTGTCTTTCAGACGTACAATCTCATCCCGCACCAGACCGTGCTCTCCAACGTAGAGCTCGCGCTCACCATCGCGGGCATCTCCAAGGAGGAGAGAAAGCGGCGCGCCAAGGAAGCCTTGGAGCGCGTCGGGCTGGGCGGGGAGCTCTCCAAACGCCCCAACCAGCTCTCGGGCGGACAGATGCAGCGCGTCGCCATTGCGCGCGCCATCGTGAACGACCCCGACATTTTGCTTGCCGACGAGCCCACGGGCGCACTCGACAGCAAGACGAGCGTCGCCATCATGGATCTCATCAAGGAGATCGCGGCGGAGCGGCTCGTCATCATGGTCACGCACAACCCCGAGCTCGCAGAGCAGTACGCGACCCGCATCGTGCGCCTGCACGACGGCGTCGTCGAGGCGGATTCCGACCCCTATACCGCCACCGACGAGGAACATGCCTCGGACGGGTTCACCGAGAGAGAGGGGGTGGACGAAGCCCCCGCGGGCAAAAAGGCGAAAAAGGAGAAGAAGCACCGCGCGCGCATGGGCGTGTTCGCGGCGATCGCGCTCTCCTTCCGCAATCTGCTCTCCAAGAAGGGGCGCACCGCGGCGACTTCCATCGCGGGGAGCATCGGCATCATCAGTGTCTGCCTCGTTCTGGCGCTCTCCAACGGTTTCGGCAACTACATGCGCCGCACCGAGGAGGATATGCTCTCCGCCTATCCCATCACCGTCTCGGAGACCGCGCTCGACTACACCGCGGCGATGGAGGGCATCACGTCGCCCTCCGAACTGCCCGACCTCGAACGGCTCGGCGACAGAATCTATATCAATTCCTTCCTGACCAACCTTGCGCAGGGCGTCGCCATCGTCAACACGATCACGCCCGAGTACGTGGACTATCTCGAAGAGGGCAAACGGAAGAATCCCGAAAATTTTGCCGCGCTGCAATACAACTACGGCTTCGGAATGACCGACGCGCTGTTCACCGAAATGACGACGGGCGGCGAACTCGCGGGGAAGGATGAGGAGAAGCGCATCTTCTCCGTCGAGGCGCTCAAAGACTATCTCATCGACGAACTCATCCAAGCGGAGGGCGGCGAGCAGTATCGGGGCTTGCTGCGGTTCGTCAACCTGTTCACCGACGTGTTCAACAAGATGCCGGGGACGGAGGATTTCTCCTCGGAGAGCTATGGCGAATATGTGCTCTCGCAGTACGACCTCATCAAGGGGGAATTCCCCAAGGATGAACACGGCGCGGTGCTCGTCGTCGGACCCAACAACGACGTCATCGACCTCACTCTCGTCCAGCTCGGCTTCTTGACCGAACAGGAATTTTTGACCCTCTTCAACATCGGCTTGCCCGAGAATGCGGATGCGGATCCCGTTGCCGCGCTCTCCTCGATGCGCTCCGAGGTCTCCCTCGCCGACGAGGAACCCGACGAGGCGTTCCTTTTGCCCTTCTCCAAAGTGTTCGACCAGCAGTACGTCCTCTACCACGCCGACGAGCTGTACACCGAGAACACGGACTACGACGATTCGGACACGCTGTTCAACAATTCCTCCCTGCACGGAGGGTATCCCTTCTCCTATTCGAGTGACCGGAGCGACCTCGATGTCGGTGAGAACGGGGAAAAGGGCATCGGATTCAAGATCACGGGCATCCTCCGCCTCAAAGAGGGGCTCTCCTACGGCTGCCTCGAAGAGGGGCTCAATCTCCCCGAGGCGACGGTGAACAAGTATATCGCGCACAACAAGGATTCGAAGATCGCCCAATGGATACGCGAAAAATCTCAAGTTCCCGAAGAGATCTACAAAACGATGATGGAAATGGCGGAGGACAGCAGCCTCTTCGGTAAGGATACCAAATTGTATTTCTCGCCCGCGGAGTCGCTCAACGACAGCTACGAGCCCTTCTCCAAAACCGTGATGGGGGTGAAGTTCTCCTGCAATCTCTCGCTCTCGTACGAGACAGCGCTGCGCACCATCGGTGCGGACGACAGCCCGAACGAGATCTCCGTCTATCCCACGAATTTCGACGCGAAGGACGCCGTCATGGCGTATCTCGACGGGTGGAACGACACCCACCCCGAAAGCGAGCAGATCAAGTACAGCGACCGCGTGGGGCTCCTCATGGGCATGATTCAGACGGTGTTCGACCTCATCACCTATGTGCTCGTCGCGTTTACGGCGATCTCCCTCGTCGTCTCCTCCGTCATGATCGGCATCATCACCTATGTCTCGGTGGTGGAGCGCATCAAGGAGATCGGCGTTCTTCGCAGCCTCGGCGCGCGCAAGCAGGACATCCGCAACCTCTTCAATGCGGAGACCTTCATCATCGGGCTGGGCGCGGGCATCATCGGCGTCGTCGTGACGTACCTTCTCTCCGCGGTCATCAGCGCCATTATCTTCTCGCTCTCCGGCATCGGCGGACTCGCGTCGCTGCCCGTGACGACCGCGCTCATCATGGTCTGCGTCAGCGTGGCGCTCACGCTCATCTCCGGGCTCATCCCCGCGCAGGCGGCGGCGAAGAAGGACCCCGTCATCGCGCTCCGAACCGAATAAGGACGCTGCGTTCGCGGCAACCGCCGCGAACGCATTTTTTATGCGCCCGCCCGCGGCAACCGCCGCGGGCGGGCGCCTTTTCGTTCCCAAAAAATTGAAAAAACCGCTTGCAGAAAATAATTCTCGGCTTTCGAAATTTATTTTCTGTTTTTTTCGGATTTTTTTGATTTTTTCACAAAAACCGCTTGACCAATCAGGGGGGGGTGGTATAATATAAATAGAAACGCGAAACCGTGTTTCAAAAATATTGAATGGAGGAAATGTATGAACAAAAGGAAATGGCTTGCCGTCGGATTGTCGGCAGCGCTTGCAGGGTGTCTCGGCTGGGCGATCGCCGCCTGCGCGCCCGCCGAACCCAACGTGCCGAACGGAGCCGAACACACCCACACCTTCACCGGGTGGGAGCACAACGAGACGCACCACTGGCGGGTCTGCCCCGCGGAGGGGGAGATCGACGTGAGCTCCCGCGAACCCCACAACTTTGTGGACGGCGTCTGCGAATGCGGCGCGACGAAGGAACTCCCGCCCGCCATGACGGAGCAGATCTACATCGTCGGCAATCTGAAATATTACAGCACCAAGTGGCCGAGCGGCAAGAACGTGAGCGGCTGTATCAAGCTCGACTATGACGCCGAAACGGGCGAATGGAGCATCGTCCTCCGCTTGGGCGGCACGGGAGCGTCGAAATATGCGGTCAGCGACGAGTTCAAGCTCTTCGATTCCGTCAGCGGCAAGTATTTCCCGGACGGTACGGGCAACAATAAGCACTTCGGCACGAACAACGGCGGGGACTACAAAGTGAGCTGGAAGAAGGGGGACACCGACGTCACCTTCACCAAACTCGAACACACCCACGTGTTCGACGACATCAAGAGGGACGATACGCAGCACTGGACGATGTGCTGGCTCGGCGACGCGGAGAAAGAGGGCACCCGCGAAAAGCACGACTGGACAAGCGAACAGGACGAGACGTGCGACTTCTGCGGCTTTACGCGCCACGTCCACAAGTACACCGAGCAAGCCAAAGACGCAACGCAGCATTGGATGGTGTGCCCTGACGACGGCGAGATCTCGCCCGACGGCAAGACCGACCACGTCTACGACCCCGTGACGGGCAAGTGCTCCTGCGGGGCGATGAAGGCGGAGGACTGCGCGCACGACGGCAAGGTCACCTTCGAATACACCGAAGAGACGGTGCCCGAAGGCGTCGCGGGGGGCGGCACGCTCACGGGCAAGTGCGAAAAGTGCGGCGATCCCGTGGAAGTCCGCTACGACGATACCTCGCTGTATCCCTCGATCGGAACGGGAGGCTCCTGCGTCCCCCCTGCGGTCGTCGAGAACAACAAGACGTACTACGGCAAAGCAAAGGAAGATCGGCATTCGAGCGTCTTTATCGGCTATGCGATCGAAGCTGCGGGCACGTTTACGCTCACTGCCGACATCGTCTATGCCGGCGGCGCCGCCCGTACGGATTATCTGACCGTAATGTACTTTACGGTCGCCACGGAGCCGCTCGACAAAGGGGTCCTCAACGTCCCCAATAAACAGGTCTTTTATGATCATGAATGGAACCACTATAATAGGGCAACGAAGGAGATTCTGGCTGCCGTCGCAAAGTGGAAGAAGCAGGTCACCTTCGATACGCCCATCGGCGATCATACGAACATGCAGCCCTTCACGGGAATGACGTTCACCTTCCAAGAGGAGGACGTCGGCAAATATCTGTATGTGAATCTCTTGATGACGGACGGCTATAACGACAAGAGCGAAGCGGGGCAGACCTTCCTTGTCCGCACGAAGTTCACCCCCGCCGCCGAGGCGAACGTCAGCCGCATCGACGCCGACTGTGGCGACAAGGAGCGCTTCCCCGCGGACAGCTGCCTCCTCGTCTGCGACAGAAAGAGCGAGGTCTGACGAAGGCTCATTTAAGGCACGAAAAAAGGGCGGGCGCGCTGCGTCCGTCCTTTTTCCGTGCCTTGCCGCGGCTTTCCCGAAGAATAAATCTCCCGCCGTGCGCCCATACTTATGAAAAATGTGCGAGGGGAAGAATATGGCGAAGAAAAAAGTCAAGAAACTCACCGACGAAGAATACGAAGAGTACCTCAAAAATCTTCTGAAAAAGTAAACCGCAAGAATCCGCTGTTTTTCGCCCAAAAGTTCGAAAAAATCCCACGCGCGGCATGGTATCATAGGAAAAAACGCGCGCGCGGGAGGGCTCATGGCAAGAAAAATCGTGGTGACGTCGGGAAAGGGCGGCGTCGGCAAGACGACGGTCTGCTGCAATCTCGGCGTCCAGCTCGCCCGCAAGGGGTATGCGGTCGTTGTCGTCGACCTCGACTTCGGGCTCAACAACGTGGACGTCGTGCTCGGCGTGGAGAATCTCGCGGTCTACGATGTGCTCGACGCCGTTGAGGGGCGCTGCCGCGCGCGGCAGGCGCTCGTGAGGCACCCGCGCTATCCCACGCTCTATTCCCTTGCGAGCAACCGCGCAGGCGAACGGTACATCTCTCCGCAGGCGGTGCGCTTGGTGCTCGAAACGGTCGCCCCGCGCTTCGACTTCATCCTCATCGATTCGCCCGCGGGCATCGAGGAGGGCTTCCACCGCGCCGCGTCCTGTGCGGAAGAGGCGCTGCTCGTGACGACGCCCCATCTCTCCGCCGTACGGGATGCGGACCGCGTTGCGGGAATTCTGGGGAGCTACCGCCTCGGGGAAGTGGGGCTCGTCGTCAATCTCGTGCGGCGGGACCTTGCAAGGCGGGGAGAAATTCTCTCGCCCGAGGAGATCGCCGCCGCCCTGCATCTGCCGGTGTGCGCCGTCATCCCGGAGGAGGACGCCTTTTTTCTCGACAACATTGCGGAGCGCTCGCGCGCGTTCCGCCGTCTCGCAGACAGCGTGCTCGGCATGCCGTCCGTCGGGCGGGAGACCGTCAAATTCGGGAGGAAACGCGGATGAAAGCAGAAAAAAACCGCCTTGCCGAGCTGCTCGCAGAGGACAAAGCGGTGATGAACGAGGCTTCCCGTGCGGCTGCGCTTGCCGATTTCAAGCGGGTCGCCGAGGAATATTTCGAGACGGACGGCGGGTTCGTGCTCACGACGCGCAAAAACGGTTCCCGCACCGAGGTCGTGCTCACCTTTCCCGTCTCCCGCGTCAAGAATTTTACGCCGCTACGGTGACTTCGGCTTGCGCGGCAGAAGGTAGACGTACACGCCGACGATGAGCAGGGCGAGCACGCTCAAAATGACGATGAGGGCGATGCGGAGGGCGTCGTTCTCCCCCCAGTCGATGTCTCCCGTCGAGACATGCGCGGTGAGAACGGAGCCGTCCTCGGCGGTATAGCGGGCGAGATAGCCCTCCCCGTCCTCCGTCAGGCGCACTTCGGCGCCCGCGCGAAGGGTGTGCTCCGTGCCGTCCGCCGCGGCAAAGACGGTATCCTTTTTCAGCCGTCCCCAAAGGTATTCGTCCTCCGCGCTCTCGGCGGGGTCGACATCGGTGAGGTAGGAGAGGGGAACATAGCCCTCCCGCTCCCCGCAAGCGACGTACGCATAGTCGCGCTCGGGCGCTTCGGCGAGGGCGCGCACTTCGACGCACGTCCCGCGGGCAAGTTTCTCCGCGGAATGGGTGCAGGCAACTTCGTCCGAACCGCCGGCGGGAACGCCGTCTAAAAGCAGGCTCGGGAAGTGGTAGAGGTACACGTCGTTGGTGAGATAGGAGACGGAATCCTTTTCTTCATACGGCAGCGGCGAGAGCGGTTTTTTGTCGATACGGAAGAGATAGACCGTGCTCTCGTGCCCCTCATAGAGGGAGACGAGCCGATGCTGCGCCGTCTCGGCGAGCACGACGCCTTGCCCCGCCTCCGCGATGCGGCAGCGCCCCGCATATCCGAAATATTCGCTGTTTTCCGAAAGGACGGACAGATCGATTCGAATCCCGATCTCATCCTTTCCGACGGAAATGCTCTTCACGCCGTCCGCCGTGTGCGGGCGGCTGATTTCGTCATAGGAGTCCTCCGCGGCGATCGTTTTCAGCGTGCAGACGGGTAAGTTCACCTTGACGGCATAATTTCCGAACAGGAAGCAGGCTTCCCCGTCCTCGAAGCCGAGCGCGAACGCGAGGGGATGCGCCTCGGAGTCGGTGTAGACGTATTTTTCGCCGAGGGTCAGAAGCGGCGTCTCTTCGCCGCCCTGCATGAGGCTGTCTCCCACGAGGTACAGGAGGTTTCCCTCACTGTCCGCGTGCAGAGAGGAGTATCCCTCGGGAAGGGTAAAAACGAGTTCGCCCGACGCCGCCCCGTCGAGGAAGTCTTGCTCCGCAAAGCGGTAGACCTCCCTGTTCGACATCGCGACGAAGAGGTCGCCGTAGGCGTCCGCCGTGAGGGCGGCGGGTGCGCCGTGCCCGCTGTGGAACACCTCCGTCTGCGTGCCGTCGGGCGCGATGCAGCCGTAGTCCGTCTCCGTCACATAATAGGTATACCCGTAGACGCACGCGAGCCCCAAGACCGTTTCATCCGTTTGCATGAAGTCGTCGAGGCTGTCCGTTCCGTAATAGATTCGGCTCCCCGCGGCGGCTGCGATGAGTTCGCCGTCCGTCGAGACGAGGGTGGGGGTGCTCGCGAGGGGAATGTTCCGGAAGCGTCCTTTGCCGCTGTCATAGACGCTGACGCGGCGGTTCCCCGCATCCGCCGTCACGGTGAGGTCGCCCGCGCGCGCCATATCGACCGCCTCGTTGAGGCGGTTTTTCGATTCGGACCTCGAGGCGATCTCATAGTCCGTGAAGTGCGCGCCTTCCCCGTCCACGGCGATCTCCTTGATCGCGCTCCCCACGACGGTGTACAGGCGCTCGCCGTAGGCGAAGAGATAGCCCAAATTCTCCGCCTCGATGAGGGGCGCGCCCGCGCCCATGCGGTAGAGCCCGCCGCGCGCGGTGTAATAGAAGTCCTCCCCGAAGGCGCATACCGCGTTTACATTCTCCACATCCGAAGGGTTCTCGGAGAGCCAGAAAGGGTTCCCGACGTCGATCTTACCGTCCGAGACATAGTAGACCGCCGCCTCGAAGGCGCAGTACAGCGTGCCGCCGCGCACGGTCAGATTGGGCGTGACTTGCTTTGCGACCGTGCCGAGGCTCTCCGCGCGGTTGTGCGCGCCCAGCGCGGAGATGGAATATTTTCCGATCGAAGTCTCGCTGCCCGCCACGGTGGCGGTGTACAGGGTGTCTCCGTCGATGCAGAAGGTCGAGCAGTTGATGTCGGAGATCTTTGTGAGCGCGTTCTCTTCGAAGTCGTATTCGTAAAAGCCGAGCGTGCCCGCCGAGCGGTCGGAGAGGAACAGCCTTTCCCCCGAAAATCCGATTTGCGTCGCATCGTTTTCGAGCGCGGTCTCGCGGTAGGTCTCCGTCTCCCGGTCATAGGTGTACAGCACGCGCCCGTCCACGACGGCGATGTGCCGCGCGGAAAACGCAGCCCAGGACGGCGCGTCGAGCTCGAGATATTGTTCGTAGGAGGAGGGAATGAAGAGCGCGGGAGCCTCGGCTGCCTGCGCATGCGAAAAAAGAGGCGCGCAAAGGGATGCCGCCCCCGCAAAGAGCGCAGCCGTCGCGATCGCCGCCATCCATCCTTTGATTTTCCCGTGTAACGATGTCATATACGCGTCTATTATAGCATACCGCGCGCGCAAAGGCAAGTTTCGCCGCGAAAAAATTCATAAAAAAATTCGGCATACCGGCGCACGTCTGTCAGATTTATGTGTTAAAATAAAGCTACAAACAAACGTTCGGAAAAGTATGCCATGAACAGAAACATCGTCAAACTGTATCTCTATTCCTATCCCGAGCTGGCGGCGCTCTCCGAGGCAAGCGAGGTCGCCGCCCGCAACAAAGCGCTCCTATCCTTTCGCGGAAACTGTGCTCTCAAAGACGCGGAAGGCGTCCTGCGCGACTATGCGCATGCTGGCGCGCTTGCCGCTCTCAAACGCGCGCTGGACGGCGCATTGGCTGCTCTCACCGGGGAAGAGCGCGCTCTCATTGCCTACAAGTATTTCTTTTCGGAACAGGAACTCGCCCTCTCCTGTTCGGAGCGAAGTTACTATCGGCGGCAGGCGGCATTGACGGAGCGCATCGCCTCGCTCATGCGCCTCGTCGGGTGGGACGACGAACGCTTTCTGTGCGAATTTTCCGATTACGCGCCGTTTGCGCGCCTCTTCAAAGCGCTCTCCGCGGGCAGGGAGCAGGAGATCCGTAAAAAACGGATGAGGCGAAAAATTTCCTTTCAGAATTCGGGCGCGTCGGACGACGGGCGCTTGCCGCGGATGACGAACGCCGCACACACGACCGCGGCGGCGCAGGCGAGGCAGATGACGACGATCTCGGCGGGGGACAGCCCTCCCTGCGCAGGCGGTTCCTCTTCCTCGGCGGGACCCGCCGAGACGAGAAAATCGTCGTTGCGCTCGAATTCGAGTTCTTCCTCGGCGGGAATATAGCCGAACGTTCCCTCCGAGAGCACATAAAAGTACAGCTGACCCTTTTCGTACCGGGTGCCGTAGTATACGAAGTCGCGCTCGATGCTGTCGAATGCGCTCCCGAGCGCGCCGCCCTCGGGGAGCGTATAGGAGACGGTGATTTGGCGCAGAAGGTAGGGACGCGCCGGAACGAAGTCCACGAAGGTGAGCGCCTGCGTGCGGCAATAGCCCACGATCTTGCGGTAGGGAGGGTCGTTGATGAGATATTCCGCGGCGGAATAGGTCTCGCCTACGTTCAGCACATGGACATAGTACGTTTCGGGGATGAGAAAGAGGCGGCTTTCTTCCTCCTCGGCGGAATAAAACCACACATTGCCGTCTGCGGCGACGGCATATTCGCTCTCCGCGGCGGACGCCGCCGCCGCGGGAACGGGGCAGGGCAGGGCGGAAAAGAGCAGCAAAAAGAGGGCGATCAGTCGTTTCATACGCGCTATCATAAACCAATCCGGGCGGCAAAGAAACGGGGTTTTTATCGAAAATGAACGAATTACTGCTGAAAATCAAGGCGATCGAAGCGGAACAGCGCAAACGAAGGGAGCACGACGCGCTCGCGCGCTACAATGCGGGACCGAAAAAGCACAAAAAACAGCTCGCGTTCCATCGCTGCAAAAAGCGCAACCGTTGGGTGTTCGGCGGCAACCGCTCGGGGAAAACCGAATGCGGAGCAGCCGAAACGGTGTATCTCGCCCGCGGCATCCATCCCTACCGCAAGAACAAGCCGAATGTGTTCGGCTGGGTCGTCTCCCTCACGACGCAGGTGCAGCGCGACGTCGCGCAAAGCAAGGTCCTGCACTATCTGCGTCCCGACTGGATCGCCGACATCATCATGACGAGCGGACGGAAAGACAGCCCCGCCTCGGGAATCATCGACCAGATCCATGTCAAAAACGTGTTCGGCGGGATCTCGGTCATCGGGTTCAAGAGCTGCGACCAGGGGAGGGAGCGCTTTCAGGGGTGTTCGCTCGACTTTGTGTGGTTCGACGAGGAGCCCCCCAAGGACATCTATGAGGAATGCCGCATGCGCGTTGCGGACAAGATGGGAGACATCTTCGGCACGATGACTCCCTTAAAAGGGCTCACTTTCGTCTACAAGGAGATCTACCTCAATCCCAAGAACGACCCCGAGATATGGTATGAATTCATGGAATGGGCGGACAATCCCTACCTTCCCAAGCGCGAGATCGCCCTTCTCGAAAATACGCTCGACGAGACGACCAAGCAGGCGCGCCGCTACGGAAAATTCTGCACGCGGGAGGGGCTCGTCTATCCCGAATTCGACGAATCCGTCCACGTCATCCCTCCCTTCAAGATTCCCGAGGATTGGCAGGCGACCATCTCCATCGACCCCGGACTGAAAAATCCGCTGTCCGCGCATTGGTATGCGGTGGATTTCGACGGGAACGTCTACGTCGTCGCCGAGCACTATGCCGCGGACATGGGGGTGGACGAGCATGCGCAGGCGATCTGGGAGATCTCCAAGGCGCTGGGCTGGAAAACGGACGCAAAGGGCAGGCTGTGCGCCCTCATCGACGCCGCGGCGGACGCGCGCACGCTCGCTGCGAGCAAGACGGTCTCGGAACTCTTCTATGAGCGGGGCATTCTCGTCAATCCCCGCGTCAACAAGGAGATCTTTGCGGGAATCGCGCAAGTCAAGAGTTACCTCAACCGAAAGAACGGCTTGCCCGATCTCTACATCTTCGAAAATTGCACGAACATGATTCGCGAATTCAAGGGGTATTTCTGGGCGGCGGGCGGCGAGCGCCCCGTCAAGCGGGACGACCATGCCATGGACGAGCTCCGGTACTTTCTCATGACCCGCCCGAAAAGTTGCGCCAAGGTGCCGAGATCGATCATCGAACAGGACAAGGAGAAAAAAATCATTCTCAAAAGGCGGTACAGACGTGGCAGTGGATAAATTATTGAGCGACGCCATCCTGAAAGTCGCGCTCGGGTTTTCCGTCGAGGAAGTGACCGAGGAGTACGACGCAAAGGAAGGCGAACTCAAACTCATCAAGCGCAAGGAGACGAGAAAGGACATCCCTCCCGACCTCAAAGCGGTCAAAATGATGCTCGAAAGCAGCGATTATTCCGCGCTTTCGGATGAAGAGCTCGAACGGGAACGGCAGCGCCTGCTTGCGCAACTCAAAGAAGAGGAGACAGTATGACAGAAAAAGAATTACGGCAGAAACAGGAAGAAGCGCGCAAAAAGGCGCTCGCGGCGGAGATCCGTGCGGACTTCGAAGCGCGGCGGGCGGCGCGCAAGCAGCTGGAACGGGGCTGGCAGCTCAACATGAACTTTGTGAGCGGAAACCAATTCTGCGACCTTTCCCCGGCGGGCGACATCGAGGAGGAGAGCGCGGATTTTTACTGGCAGTCGCGCCGCTGCTTCAACCACATCGCGCCCACGGTCGACACGCGGCTCGCACGGCTCGCCATGGTGCGCCCCGGGCTCGAGGTGCGCGCCTTCTCGGATGAGGAAGCCGACATCAAGACGGCGCGGCTCGCCACGAATATCCTGCGCGCGGTCAAGGGACGGGTCGACCTCGACAAGGTGATCTCCGCCGCGACGCTCTGGTCGGAGGTCTGCGGGACGTCCTTCTACAAGATCGTGTGGAACTTCGACGAGGGCAACGTCATCGGAACGGACGAGACCGGGCATTCCATGAAGGAGGGCGACGTCAATGTTGTGGCGCTCTCTCCCTTCGAGGTGTATCCCGATACCCTTACGGCGTCGGATCTGAGCGAGGTCAAGAGCCTCATCCATGCCAAAGCCGTGCCCGTGGAGGAGATCTTCGAAAAATTCGGGGTGGAGCTTGCGGGAAGGACGATCGAGGAATTCCCGCTCGCGCCCTACTGCGCGGCGGGCGGCTGGAAGCATCCCAAGGACGGGGATATGCGCCCCGCGCTCCCGGGACGGGAGATTCTCATTGAACGGTACACCCGTCCTTCGGCAAGGCAGCCCGAAGGGCGGTTGGAGATCGTCGCGGCGGACAACCTTCTCTACGAGGGCCCGCTGCCCTATAAGAACGGCGACAGGGGAGAGCGCGTCTTTCCCTTCGTGCGGCAGACGAGCATCGAGCTGCCCGGCGCCTTTTTCGGAACTTCGGTCGTGGACAGGATGATTCCTCTCCAACGCGCGTACAACGCCGTCAGAAACCGCAAGCATGAGTTTCTCAACAGGCTTACGAGCGGCGTCATCGCGGTGGAGGACGGGTCGGTCGACGACGGGGAGCTCGCCGAAAACGGTCTGTATCCGGGGCGGGTGCTTGTGTACCGGCAGGGGTCGGAGAAGCCCTCTTTCCTCGACTGCGGAAGCTTGCCTTCCGAATTTTCCGAGGAAGAGGCGCGCATCACGACGGAATTTTTGCTCGTCTCGGGTGTGAGTGAAGTCTCGCGCAACTCCACCAATCCCACCCACGTGACGAGCGCCGTCGGGCTGCAACTTCTCATCGACCAGGACACCAACCGTATGCACGGTGCGGTGGAGAGCGTTGAACGGGCGGTAAAGGAAGCGGGCAAACAGATTCTGCACCTTTATAAACAGTTCGCCGCGTCCAAACGCCTCCTCCGCATGACGGGTACGGACGGAAACACCGAGCTCTTTTACTTTGACGCGAGCGATATCTCGGCGGACGACGTGCAGTTCGCAGCGGGATACGACCGCACGCCCGAACAAGTCAAAGAGGAGATCTTGAACCTCTTTTCCCTCGGGCTGCTCAAAGACAAAGACGGCAACATTTCGGACGAGGTCAAAAACCGCATTCTCGACGCGCTCGGCTATGGCACGTTCGAAAACGCACGCGACATCTCCCGCCTGCACATCGCGAAGGCGGAGCGGGAGAACGTTCTGTTGGCGCAGCGCGATCTCGAAGCGGACGAGTACGACGATCACGAACTCCACCGCATCGAGCATCTGCGCGCCCTGCTCTCGGGCGGGGAAGGGAACGCCGCGACAAAGGCGAGGATCCTGCGCCACCTCGAAAGCCACCGCGGCAAAGGAGAAAATTAAGTGGAAGAGGAAAACAAAAACGGAGAACCCGAACTTCTTGCGGGAAAATTCAAAAGCGTGGATGCCCTCGTGCATGCGTACGGGGAGCTGGAAGCCGAATTCACCCGCCGCAGCCAACGGCTGAAAGCCCTCGAAGAGCAGCTTCACGATACGGAAGCCTCGCATGACCCGCACGGGCAGGAAGAGCTCCCGCGTGCGGCCACCTGCGACGAGAGGATGCGCGCACGCATCATCGAAGAATTCCTGCAATCGAGACAGAGCGTGCCCCTCATGGGAGCGGGCGGGGTGGGGGTGCCCTATCCCAACGCGCAGCCGCGATCCATCCGTGAAGCGTCCTCGCTCGCGCTTGGATATTTGCGCGGAAAAAAGCAATAAACCGCGTTTTTTCCGCAAAAAACATAAAAAATCAAGTATTTCGATAAATTTCAAAATAAGGAGAAACACACTATGTTGACAACCACATCCGCGGATGCGGTCCTCAAATCTTACTATCTGCCGGCGGTTACCGACCAGCTCGACAAGTCCGCCAATCCCTTTCTCGCGCGCATTCGCCAGACGACTTCGGACGTCTGGGGCAAGGATGTGCGCAAGATCGTCCGCTACGGCGTGAACGGCGGCATCGGCGCGGGCTCGGAGACGGGGACGCTCCCGGCTGCCAATTCCAACAGCTACGCCCAGTTCGTCTCTACGCTGAAAAACCTGTACGGCGTCATCCAGATCTCGGACAAGGCGATGCGCGCGTCCGCGAACGGAGAGGGCGCCTTCGTCGACCTTTTGAGCGATGAGATGGAGGGGCTCGTCAAGAGCTCGTCCTTCAACCTCGGCAGAATGCTCTTCGGCGACGGTTCGGGCAAGCTCGCCACGATCTCGGGCGTCTCCGGCTCCGTGTACACGGTGGATTCCACGCGCAACCTTGCGGAGGGCATGATCGTCGACGTGTACAGCGCGACCAACACCAACGTGGCGCCCGGACGCTTCATCACTTCCGTCGACCACATCAACAACAAGATCATCCTCTCCGGCGCGCCCATCGCCTCTCCCGCCAACTACACCATATATATGCAACACTCGAAGGGGTTGGAGATCACGGGGCTCGGCGCCATCTTCTCGGATTCGGAGACGCTGTACGGCATCAAGCGCGACGGGAACGCATGGCTGCAACCCCTCGTCAAGACGGAGTTCGGCGAGATCACGGAGGCAAAGCTGCAACAGACGCTCGACGAGGTGGAGCAGCGCTCGGGCGGCACGGTAAATTTCATTGTCTGCTCGTGGGGCGTCCGCCGCGCGTTCGCCTCGGCGCTCGCGCCCTACCGCAAGCTCGAACCCATGGAGCTCGAAGGCGGGTTCCGCGCGCTCTCGTACAACGGCATTCCCATCGTGGCGGACAGGTTCTGCCCGGCGGGCTGCATGTATCTGCTCAACGCGGACGACTTCGCCCTGCATCAGCTCGGCGATTGGCAGTGGATCGAGGGCGAGGACGGCAAGATTCTCAAACAGATCGCGGATAAAGCGGTGTACACGGCGACCCTCGTCAAGTATGCGGAGCTCTTGTGCTACCGCCCCGCGGGGCAGGCGATGCTCACGGGCGTCACGGAGGCGTAAAGGGGGGAAGGTATGGCGATTTCGGTAAACGAAGTGATCGCGACGGCGGCAGAACTCGTCTCCCGCGCGGACGTTGCGGCAAAAGTGCAGGAAAATGCGGAAAGCGACCAAGAAGTCGCTCTCCTTGTCCGCTGCTTCAACCTCGTGGAGAGCGAAATCGCGCTGGATTACTTCCCTCTCACGGCGAGCGAAGAGGTCGTCCCCACGGGGACGACCGTAGAGTTCGCGGCGCTGAAAAACGAGCCCGTGCAGATCGTTTCCGTCAAGGACTCCTCGGACATGGGTATGCCGTTTTCGGTCACGGGGCAGTCGATCGTCTTAAAACGGAGCGCGCCGCGCGTCACGGTCAAGTACATGTATGCGCCCTCGCAAAAGGGGCTCGGAGAAGAGAGCGAGCTGGGCACGGTCTCCGCCCGTCTCATGGCGCTGGGGGTCGCGTCGGAGTATCTCCTCGCCTGCGGGCGGTATGAGGAAGCGGCGGCATTCGAGGCGCGCTATCACGACGCTGTCCGCGCCGCCAACATCGTCCGCCGCAAGCTCACGATTCCCGCGCGGAGGTGGGCATGATACCGGATAAGAAAACCGTATTGCCCGCGGACACAAGGCGCGTTCTCTCGCTCACCGCCGGGGACATTGCCGCCAAAAAGGGCATGGCGGGCTGTCTGGTGCTGCAATACGCCTATCGCGACGGCATGCTCGAAACGGCGGAGGGGACGGACAAGGTCGGATTCGGCAGTGCGGTGAGGTATCTCTACGCCACGGAGGAGCACATTTTGGGTCCTGCGCCCTCGGGGGAGGGCTACGCGGTCTACGACTTCACGCAGCAGACGGTCTCCGAACTCGAAGGCAACCCCCATGCGTTTGTCCAATTTCGCAAACAGGGGGCAGAATCCGCCCTGTATACGGTCACGGACAGCGCGCTGTACAGGCAAAGCGGCAGCGTCTGGGAGAAGATCGCGCCCGTCGGCGGCGACGCGCTTGCGGTCTGCCATGAGCGATTTTTTCTCGGGAAGGGGAACATACTGTCTTACAGCGAACCCCTCGCGCCCGAGACGTGGACGTCGGGGAGGACGGGCAACCTCGAACTTTCGTGGGAGGGCGGCGATATCATCGCCCTGATTCCCTTCCGCGACGCCCTGTACGTCTTTCGCGAACGGGAGATCGTCAAGGTCACCGCGCCGGCTTGGGACGCCGATTTCTCCGCCCTGCGCCTCGATTTCGAGGGCAATATCCTCAAAGGGAGCGTCTGCTCCTGCGGGAACTATATCGCTTTCTGCACGCCGGAAGGGGTGTGGGCGGTGGACGCGGACAGGGCGGAGCTTGTGCTCCCGAAGCCCGACGGCGCCTTCTATCTCGCCTCCAACGGGTCGGCGTCCTGCGACGGGAAATACTACGCTCCCTTCATGACTCTTCAACGCGGGAACTGTCTCCTCGTCTATGACAGGGGGGCAAAGAGCTACCATTGGGTCGCCGCCTCCGCCGCCTGTATCGCGGGAAACGCGAGCGGGGTCTACTTCAAGTCGGGGGGCGCGAACTACAAGCTCACGAAGCAGGGGCTCCCCTGTTACAGCAGGTTGGGCGGCGAGATCGTCTTTCAGATGCGCATCGCACAGCAGGGCAAGGTGCGGCTGTACGGCGGTCGGCTGTACGGTTCGGGAGACTTCCGCATCAGCTGCCGGAGCGGAAAGGAGGAGGCGGAGATCGGCGGGGTCGGCAGCAGCAGTTTCCGCTTGCCCCATACGGTCACGGGAGACTTGTTCGAAGTGGAGATCGCCTCCTCGAAGATCTCCCGCCTGTACGGACTTCGCTTGGATTACAGGGAGGGCAGGATATGACCATCGACATCATCGACCTTACGGACCCGAAGTACGACAAATTGAGCACCGTCCAGCTCGCGATGGTGCGCGCGGCGCAGGCAAAAAAGGACGCCGCGACCCAAAAGTGCCAAGAGACGGTCGAGGAGATCTTCTATCACTTTCTCGGGCGGAATACGGCGCGCTCCACCGCACTTGCGCGGGAGACGCAGGCGCTCTACGAAGCTCTCGAAGAGGAAGTGGAAAGCCTGCGCGCCGACCTCGAGTTTCAGCTCGAAGCGGAAAATTTAGAAAATTCGGGCAACGAGAACGGACCGTACCGCTATCCCGAGAATCCCAACTATTCGCTCAGCTATTCGCAGCGGTTCCTCGTCGTCCGCGAGTACTATATGAATGTCACCTCGGATCCCTCCGCCCGCTTGGAGGCATACCGTCTCGACACGCTCGCCCGCTCCTATCTCGGCGAATACTACGCGACGCTCTACGACCTGCTCGCGACGTACGTCAAATAATTTCCGCCGTCCGCGCTCTGCGCGGGCGGCTCTTTGTATATTTTCTTGCAAAATTTCCCAAAGTATAGGCATGAAGAAAATCAAGCAAAATCCTCTCTCACGTCCGCGGGAGGAGCGGGAGACCTGCTTCCCCGAGGGGAGAGGGGAGGAGAGCAGACCATGACGGAAAAGAGCGCCAACCACAACGCGAATTATCTGCGCTATGTCAATGCGTTCGACCCACCCACCAAGCACTTCACGACGTGCCTGCGCGCCTTCGCCGTGGGCGGATTCATCTGCACGATCGGGCAGTTTTTCCGCTACATGTTGGAATTTGCGGGGCTGACGGGGGACATGCTCGCCGGCACCGTCTCCGCTATCCTCATCTTTTTGGGAACGCTGCTCACGGGACTCGGCGTGTACGACCGAATCGGCAAGAACGCGGGCGCGGGGAGCATCGTGCCCATCACGGGGTTCGCCAACTCCGTCGCGTCTCCCGCCATCGAGTTCAAGACGGAGGGCTATGTTTACGGCATGGCGGCGAAGATGTTCATCGTCGCGGGACCCATCATCGTGTTCGGCGTGAGCGCGGGCGCGGCGGTCGGACTCATCTATTGGCTCATCGGTCTGTAAAATTTTCGGAAAATTTTCCCCGAAAAGAGTTGAAAACTCCGGGCAACTGTGCTAAAATGGGGAAAAACACGTTGGAGGGCAAAACATGGCTAAGATCACGGCGGATACGCTCATTGCGGATTGCCTCGAAATCAATCCGAACGCGGCGGAGATTCTCATGGCGGCGGGGATGCACTGCTTCGGCTGCGCGCTCGCCCACGGCGAGACGGTCTCCGAGGCTGTCTCCGCGCACGGAAGAGATCTGGAAGAGCTTCTCGCAAAGCTCAACGAAGGAATCGAATAAGCTCGGAGCCCGCAGGTCGCTGCGGGCTTCTTTCGAAGGGGGAGAGATGAAACGAATCTATGTGCTCGGCAGTCTGAACTCCGATCTCACCGTGCGTACGCCCCGCGTTCCCGAGGCGGGGGAGACCGTCCGCGGGAGCGATTTTCTGTGCACGGCGGGCGGCAAGGGCGCGAACCAGGCTTATGCCGCCGCAAAGCTGGGCGCCGACGTCTGCATGGCGGGCGCGGCCGGGCGGGACAGCTTCGGCGACGCGCTCATCGCGAGCCTGCAAAAGGCGGGGGCGGATGTAAGCTGCGTCCGCCGCGACATGACGCAAGCGACGGGGACGGCGGTCATCCTCGTGACGGAAGGGGACAATCGCATCATCCTCGACGCGGGCGCAAACGGCACGGTGAACACGCGGGATGCCGATCTGCTCCTCTCGGACGCATGGGAAAAGGACATCTTCTGCGCGCAGCTCGAAGTCCCTCTGCCCGCCGTAAAGCATGCGCTCTCCCTCGCCAAAGAGAAGGGGCTCGTCACGGTCCTCAACCCCGCTCCCGCAGCCCCGATCGCGGACATGGTACCCCTTGTTGACGTCATCGTCCCCAATGAGAGCGAGCTCTTTGCCTTGACCGGCGAGCGCGACGTCGAGGCGGGCGCCGTGAAACTTTTGGATATGGGCGCAAAGGCTTGCATCGTGACGCTCGGCGGCGCGGGCTCCTATCTTCGCACCCCGACCCACACAGAGCATATTCCCGCCGTTTGCGCGGGACCGTGCGTGGATACGACGGCGGCGGGGGACACCTACTGCGGCGCGCTTCTCGTCTCGCTGGCGGAGGGGAAAGAGCTGCCCGAAGCGGCAAAGTTCGCCTCGCTGTGCGCGGGAATCACCGTCACGCGCCGCGGCGCACAGGTCTCCATCCCCGACCGTGCGGAAGCGGACGCGCTCGCAAGAAAACTCTCGGACGGTTAATGCGCTCCCGCGCCAAAGAAGTTGCCTAAAATTTCTTTCCGAAAGGCTCGAAAAATGCTTGCTTTTTTCGGAATTTCCCTGTATAATAAATTCACATCGATTGGGGGTATAGCTCAGTTGGTAGAGCGATGCGTTCGCAACGCATAGGTCACGTGTTCGAGTCACGCTATCTCCACCAAA